>JAAXHR010000268.1 GCA_012270805.1 Dehalococcoidia bacterium | reverse complement strand
GTTACGTGACGATATTTGAGCGCGTGGACAACACTCCTTGCTGAACCGCCATAGCGATATATCGGCACGAGGCGGTCCAAAGGTGGCGGCAAGGTAGCGCAATCACCACAAAGTTTAAGGTTCTCTGAAGTACGTTCTCCACACTTAACGCATGTGTTGCCAGTGAGTTTCGGGGTGCTCTCCATGCACTGGTCGCACCATAGAGATCCCTCGGCGCCGCAGTGGACACAAACAACAGGCACCATGAAATCGAGCACTGCTTTGATGGCTTTTGACGCAGTTTCGATTGCAGGCGTTCGCATCTTCTCAAATCCCGGGTTTCCTTTATCCACGATACTCGTAAATGGTTACCGGGCCATTGCTGAACACTGGATGTAGGTTGAGTTGAGCAGAGTTGTTGAATTTCTCGATGCCGCTGGAGGGATAGGCGCCACGTTCCAGTTCTCCGACATAGACGTATCTAACATCGAATTCGTCCAAGAACTCACGCGCTTCGTTGATGTCTCTGGTGGTGTAGAAGTTGTTGATGGCAGCCCTGCGACGCTGCACTTCCCAGCGGTACTCGTGTCGTTGCTGCGTCTGATGCCAATCCCACCCCAAGACGGTCGGCAGCCCGGTATAGATCGAAATACGGTTCGCCCATGTGTAGAGGTCCCACTGCGCTTCAACCACCACTGGCGACCCATCCACATTCTCCCTCAACCACTCGATCCCTGGTTTATCCGAAGCAATTTCAATCTCGATGCCCCTCGTGCTGTAACGCGCTTGGTCCATGTAGGCTTCGCCATCGATACCTGGTCCGATGATGTTGAAACGGTCGTCCAACCGAACGTCCGTCGCCATGACGGGATAGATGAAGACCCCTACTGCGAGAATCGCGAAAACCGATATCCATAACGCTTTGGCGGAGCTCATGTTGCGTGTGATAAACGCGCCGACATCCCAGAGTCGCCACAAGGCGTAACTCGTTGCAATCGCCAGCAACCACCAAGCTTGGATGTAAAACTTGAAGATCGTATTCTGACGTCCGATATCGTTCTTGACGGTGATGATGTCGACTCCCGCGGCGATCAACATCGCCATCATCGCCAGGGCGACGGTGATGATTATGTAGCGTTGTCCGGGGTGTCTGCGCAGATATGCCATGAGCCCGGTCAGCGCCAATATAGCGGCAGCTGTAAGAGTGGCAATCACGGTGATGTAGTGCGGGTATGAGATGATGACGGCGATCCACACCACACCGAACGCGCCAACAATGGCGGTGTTTGCCCAATTCGGGTAACCGAGATCGTTTTTGAGTGTTCCGACGATCGAGTCGAAGCGGAACGTGCCGCGGCGCCATTCGATGATCAGCCAGGAGCCGAGTGCGAAGAGGAATATCGCGTGGATAACCAGATAGCGCCAGAGCGACGTCTGGAACTTGCTGAGTTCAACTCCGTTGTTGAAGAGTTCGAAGTTGCTGTGGAACGGGAGGTACACGACGTATCCGACGATGCCGACGATAACGGTCTTGCCGATGGCGTGAGCGATGCCCATCAACTTGCCTCGGTGACCGTAGAGGAACTCGCCTATGAAAATGAAGCCGGCAGCGAGAAGGATCTGGGTCGGGTAGTCCCAGGAGTTTATGAGGCGCAACGAGCCGACGACGATGCCTAACAGAACCAGCGAAGCAAGCGTTTCGAATCGCGATAACTTCTCCATGCCAGCGCGGAGAAAGGCGGCTATGGAAAGCCCCAATGCCAACATCGCGAAGGGGATGGCGATCATGTGGGCATGCAAATCCGCGTAAAGGAATGTGAAGAACGGGAACTCGGTGATCTCGTTGCCGCCGACATCTCGTTCGAACAGCCGCGTGCTGCGCCAGTAATCGAACTGCGGGAAATTTTGGTCCTTGAAATAGGAGTCGTAAAGACCGGCACCGACTTGGGCTAAACCGTCGATGTTCGCGGCTACTACAGCTAACAATGCCGCGATGATGCCGAACATTATCGGGACTTTGCCGAGCCGGATTGTGCCGCGAGCCCGCATCGCCATGGCGACCAAGTTGTAAGCGATCGTGTAGACGGCAGTTGCGGATAGCGCGAAGATCAGCGGTACCGCCAGGTTATACGCGACCGATGGGATGATTCCGGTCATGCGGATCAACGACGCGATGATGAACTGGCCGTAGTAGTAGTAGTTGAGATATCCGCCGGCGAACCACGGGTCGTAGGGCGGCATTATGGTCGATCGTGTGATGGCGTTCAGATACGCGAGGTCCATCGGCTTTTCACCGCCGCGCCACGCGTGCCAGAGGTCCGGGTTGGCAAGCCGGATCGCAAAGAAAACAAGGAACGCCACGAGGAAGACCAACTCGGCGACGGCAATAGTCTTCCAGTTCGCTTTCATGAAGATGACGATCTCGTCCCCGATCTTCCAGAAGATGGTGAAAGAAACAGCTGCGAGCAGGACGATGCCGATTCCGACGGTAATGGTGTTGAAGCCGATAATGCCGAAGCTCGCGAACAGCCATGCGATGGTAGCGACGATCAGCAGGCCCAACGATTTGCTGAAGAGGTACCCGCGGTCAGCGAACGGACGGAATACGACATATGTCAACGGCCACGCCGCCAAGGCGATGATTTGAACCGCGAACATCCACACGAGCCATGCCAACTCATTCGGCAAGTCCTTCAGGAAATATATGGTGTTCCAACTATCGCCCGAACGTTGGATTCTCGCCTGACCGTCTTCGTATACCAGCCCGACTCCACCAGCTAGAACGCGGTTGAGGTCGTCAGGCGACTGACCTTCGTAGATCCGGCTGAGGTACTCGATCTGCTTGAGTTTTTCGGTGTTCTGAAAAACGATGGTGTGCGGGTGCTCGTAGACCGTGAAGCTCTCATCCGCCCATCCGAACCAGTCCCAGTTGTAGAGTGAGCCGCGCGGTTTCGTGTAGCCGTCAGGGACTCCAAACGGGACTCGTTCGTACGGATCGTCCCAATAGACGACGCCTAAAAGTTCGGGCACTCGCACCGATGAGTAGATGGTCTTGTAGCCTAACTCGCCGCTGAACAATTTTTCGTAGAAGCTGGTTGATACCGGGTAACGTTCGGGTAATCTGGGGATCGTCGCCGCGAGCCGGTTGCTATAGAGCACTAGATAGTCGGCGCCCTCCATTAGCCGAGCAACCTCTGAAAACTTGGCTCGGCTGTCGGGTTCGTACATCGGCAACTTTTGGTGCATTCGGAAACCGATTATGTTGGGTATGCCCTCTTCCCAGTGTTCCTGGATCACGACCGTTCCCGGTTCGGCGTTTTCGCGAAGCCATCGTGATACGTCTTGAGCCGGGTGCGCACCGCTGAAGACGTTGAGGTAGGCGATCGTGTAGTGCGCGAGGAGCAGGAATGCGACAACACCAAGGACATAAGCGCCAAAGCGGAATGCTTTGTGAAGTCTCGGCAACAAGTCTGAGTTGGCCCACCAGATCGCGGCGGCGGTGAAGGCAATTAAAAACGGAGTAACCGGAAGCATGTAGCGAAGGAACTTGACCTCGAACTGGCCGTTGATCAAGAGGTACGGGAGCAAGAACGACAACACGACGACAAACGCCAGGTCGCGTGTGACAAGTGTGCGCGCCAATGCCCAGATGAGACCGAGCCAGACCGCGATGCCGAGGGATATGCCCAAACCCCAAGTCGACAGTTGGCGCATCTGATAAAGGAACGCGGGTGTATCGATGTATTGCCGAGTGAACGGGAAATCAATCACGCGTCTGACCATCTCGGATTGGCGGTAGATGTTCGAGAAGTAGGTCTCCCAATCGATGATCATGTACGGCTGGGTCACCAACAGTGCAATGACCGCCACGGAGCCGGTCAAGACGGCGTATCGGAGCGCGAGTTTTACGTCGTTGGGCGTTACGCTGACGGCTCCCCGTGACGCGATGCTGGGTCCGATGAGCACGAGTAGATGCGCGGTCGCCACGGCGAGGGCGACGGGAGCCGCTGTGACTTTGGTCGCGATTGCCAATCCGAGCATCACGCCCGACAACAATGCATCCGACTGTTTGCGTTCTTGGGCTAACCGCGTTGAGAAGTAGACTGTCGCGGTTATGAACATCGTCATCGGCGCGTCGACGGCGGTGTAGTGCGCGTTCTGGATGTGTATAACCGCCAACGCGGTCAACAATGCGGCTAACAGACCGGCACGGCGGTCTCCGACTAGGCGCGATGCCAATAGGAAAACGAAAAAGACAGTGATCGTGTCGGCGATGGCCGCTAAGTTCCGTCCAGGGAATCGGAGGTCGAAAAGGTTCCAGTCCTTGTCTGTAAACGGGGAAGCTATCGATTTCCATGCCGCAAGCGCGTATAACGGCAGGCTGCCATAGTTGAACCATTGCGGATTAAGTCGAGATTCGGGCGTCAATAATCCTGGTTCAGTCAACTGCGCAAAATCGAGTTGTTCCGCGCGCCCCAGAAAGTCGCGCTCGTCGGGATGGTACAGGCCGCCTTGGTCCCAGTCCGTACCAAATATCCGCAGAACGAGGGCGAGAATCAAGATGGCGCCGAGGGCGACATCAATCAGGTCTAGCCGTCGACGGCTCGGTGAAACGCGGCTCGCAGCATCGTGACCATCCGCTACATCGGCGGTCAGATGGTCAGAATCGACGGATGCAGCCGACGCGGTTCTGCGCCTCCCGATGTGGATATTGATGCTCGGGTGCCATTCGGGTATGACTTCCGAGTGCGCGTCAGACGGCGAGCCCTCATCTGCCGCGTCTTTAACAGACGCGTTATCGCGTTGTTGGTCCGAATCGGAATTAGTTGGGGGGTGTTGAAGTTCCATGCGAACGTTGAGATTCTATTGAACACAACGCGCCCGACTGTCCCGATCCGTCGCGCGGTCTGTAACATAACTCTAGACCATCGGATCAATCGAAAGGCTCAACGACATGTCGTCTACTCGTCAAAACGAGCGTGTGGCGTACTTCAACGGCGAGATCGTGCCGGAAAGCCAGGCCGTCGTCCCCTTTAGAGATCGCGGCTTCAAGTACGGCGATGCCGTGTTCGACATGACACGCACGTTCGGACACCGGATCTTCAAGCTGGACGAACACCTTGACCGCTTCTACAACTCTCTCGAATATGTGAGGATCGATCCCGGCATAACCAAGCAGGAGATGCGGGACGCCACGCTTGAGGTAGTCGAAGAGAACCTCAAGCTTCTCGGCGACGACGATGACTATTGGATAGGACAACGCGTCTCGCGTGGCATTGACCTCGTCGGTGGCGATATGTGGTCGACCGACGGCGGACCCACCGTGATAATTGAGTGCACCCCGTTACCCCTCGCCCCGCGGGCGCGGCTTTACAGAGACGGTATCGATGTGTGGGTTCCCGCGACGCGCCGCGTCAGCCCCGAGGCGTTGAGTCCACGAGCCAAATCTCACAACTATCTGAACCTGATCATGGCGGACATGGAAGCCAAGGAGTACGATCCTGAGGCGTGGGCGATACTTCTCGACAATCGGGGCTTTATGACGGAGGGCATAGGTTCCAACATCTTCGTAGTCAAGGATGGTGTCGCGTACACGCCTAAAGCGCAGTTTGTCCTAGGCGGAATATCGCGCGAGACTGCGATTGAACTCGCCGACGTGATCGACTTGGAAGTCGTGGAAACCGATCTCGACATGTTCGATGCAACGACTTCGGACGAAGTGTTCCTGACTTCAACCTCGCTCTGCATCTGTCCGGTGCGCAAGGTCCAAGGCTCGACGGTCGGTGATGGCAACATGCCGGGGCCGGTCACTAAAGCACTGATGGACGCTTACGTTGATCTGGTCGATTTCGATTGGGTCGGTCAGTACCTGAAACGGCTTGAAGACTGACCAAGCCCGACGAATCTAGAGTTCTCGACATCTCCGATCGCGCCTCTGCGTCGACGACGCGTTCTTCGGACAGCGGAATTAGTTGGGCTGACCGCCGTAAACCGTTGACGCTTGGTGCGGGCGGCTTCGCATTCTTGCTCGCCTCGCTATGGGCCGGACTGCCTGTAGCGGTGAAGATCGGGTTGGAAGATTCGCCGCCGCTACGGCTTGGGTTCATGAGATTTGTGCTCGGGATGGTCGTAGTACTGGTGTGGGCGCTCATCTCGCGCCAGAGCCTGAAGATTGCTCGTTCGGAGTTGATGCCGTTAACGCTGCTCGGGCTGCTGTTTTCAGTTCAGACAGCGTTCATGAATGTCGGGCAGTACAACACCACTGCCGGTCACGCCGGGGTTGTAATAACGACATTTCCGTTGTGGGCGGGCGTGTTTGCTCACTTCCTGATACCCAGCGATAGATTGTCGCCGCGACGGGTTGTCGGCGCAGTGATCGCATACGCGGGTGTCGTGGCGCTATTCGTGAGGAGCATCGCCGGCGATGTAGATGCCTTGGGCGCGCCGAACGTATGGTTGGGCGATCTCTTGATCATGTGCTCCGCCCTGTTGCTCGGGTTGCGTCAGGTTTACCTGTCCCAACTAGGACAGGGCATATCGACCGTGAAGATGCTTACGGCGCAGGGAATTTTCGGTTGTGCCACTTTCCTAGCCGGTTCGTTGATCTTCGAGGCGGAACCGATTCGCATGACGCTGTTGCTCGCCACATCGCTTTTCTATCAAGGAGTGATAATTGCCGGCTTCGCGTTTCTCGGTCAGACGTGGTTGCTGAGCAACTACCTTCCTAGCAGGGTGACGCTTATATCACTGACATCTCCAATCACCACGGCGGTGTTATCTTGGTTGATACTCGGCGAGAACATCGGACCTGAACTGTGGGCCGGAGCGATCCTTGTGATGATAGGTTCCTACATCGCCCAAAGAAATCAGTCCGACACCAAATAACAGCCGATCACCAGCTGATAAATAGAAACAGTCACCAAATGTCGAACATTCCAAGCAACTTCGTAGTTGGTTCGATCGCTTCGGTCAGCCGTCTGATCACGGATGAGATCGTTCAAGAATTCGCGGTTATAAGCGGAGATACTCAACCGTTGCATTTGGATGATGACTACGCGTCCAAGACGAGGTTCGGTCAGCGGATCGCGCACGGCGCGTTGCTAGTCGGAATGGTTTCAGCGGTGTTGGGCGTAAAGATGGCTGGTCAGGAGGCAACGATCATATTCCTCGGCCTCAGCGTCAACTTCGTCGCCCCGGTCCATATCGGAGACGAGGTTACGGCTCGTTGTGAAGTGGTGAACGTCAGGGATGACAAGCCGATAGTGAAGCTCGCGGTTACCTGCGTCAACCAAACCAGCGATGAAGTCATGAACGGTGAAGCGGTGGTATACATCGATCCGCATCCCATTGGATTCGCATCCCATTGACGGTTAGATAAAGATCCCATTTTCAGACTTCTTAATCCCTAGGACGTTAGCGTCGAGTTGCAGACGGGTGGAGAAACGGATTTTTGCAATGATTCCGTTGCTCTCGTACACTTAGAAGTAAGTGCCCAGTCCCGTTCGCTTCGCGCGCGTGCGAGCCGCTGTTGTGTACATTTGGCTGATCCCCATCATTTAAGGAAAGCACCTTGGTATCACAAACCGAACACTATGCAGCCGCTTCCACTTCCGACGGGTTTACCGTTCAAGATGCCGTTATCGAATATGTAATCACGATACCCGACAGCAAGAAGCGAATGGTCCATCCCGAACTGATGAAGTTCTCCCGTTGGATCGGCCCCAGCAACACACTCGAGTCGTTGCGGCCGTCAGATATCAGCCCGTATTCCGAGACCTTTGGCGCCAGCGCGTCGGATACTAACAAACAGCGCGTCGCAGCCGTAAAAGACTTCCTGAATTACGTCAAGAAAAAGGGCTACATCGACATCAGCCTCGCTCCGCACATCCGCGTTCGCAAGCCAACGATGAATGCCGCGCGTGGCGGTGCCATGCGGCGACGCGATACGGAGGTTCAGATCACGCAACAGGGCTATGACGAGATGGTTAACCGCCTCGAACAGCTGCGCGTAGAGACGTTGCGGCTAGCTGGCGAGATCGAACGCGCTGCTGCCAGCGGTGATGTCCGAGAAAACTCTCCGCTAGAAGCCGCGAGGGAAAATCAGGGCATGGTTCAAGCCCAGATCAACCGGTTGGAATCGACTCTCAAGGTGGCCACTATAATCGACGAATCTGAGCGCCGCGCCAGCGACCATGTGCAGATCGGTTCTTGGGTGCGCCTCACAAAGGACGGCACCGACATGACCGTCGACTACCAGATAGTCGCTGCAAACGAGGCCAACCCCTTGCGCAACAAGATCTCCGACATCTCTCCGGTTGGCAGCGCCATTCTCGGCTGCAAGCTAGGTGATGAGGTGACAGTCAAGGCGCCAGCAGGCGAACAGAAGTTCACTATTAATTCCATCTTCTGATCTTCACTCCTAAGCGTTCATCAAACAACCACTCCCCAAGATTTAGTCTGGACGATTAGAAGAACTCCTGCCGTGGAAGGATACTTCGACAGCTTCACAATCCTCGCGGCGTTCACCGTAGGAGTCTTCGTCCTCCTCCTGATCGATCTCATCGTCCTGAGTGGCAAGGACCACCACGTCGGAATGAAGGAGGCGACCCTCCTCACCATCTTCTGGACATTGGTCGCCGTCGCCGTCGGAGTCTGGGTCTTCATCGCTGGGGGCAACGAACTCGGCATCGAATACGCCACTGCATACGTCGCCGAAAGAGCTCTAAGCATCGACAATCTCTTTGTATTCCTCGTCATTTTCAACTACTTCGCACTTCCCGACCTCTTCCGCTCCCGCGCCCTCCTGTTCGGCATCGTCGGCGCACTTATCGCACGTGCGGTTTTCATTTTCTTCGCCGTCAGCATCATCTACATCTTCGAGCCGATCCTTTATCTCCTCGCCGCAATCCTCATCTTCACCGCGTACAAACTGATCACCGCCCATGATGCAGAGGTGGACCCCTCGAAGAACCTTGTCCTCCGCGGCTTTAGAAGGCTATACCCAGTAACCGAAGATTACGACGGCCATAACTTCTTCACCGTTAAGAACGGCATCCGGATGGCGACACCCTTCGCCCTCGTCGTCATCGTTCTCGCATCGACCGACGTCGTATTCGCCATCGACTCCATCCCCACCGTTGTCGGTATCAGCAAGAACCAGTTCATAATCTGGTCTTCCAACGCCATGGCCGTCCTTGGCATGAGACCCCTTTTCTTCCTGCTCGAAGGACTCGTCAACCTCTTCCGATACCTCTCTTATGGCTTAGCCGCTATCCTCGGGTTCATCGGTGTCAAAATCATCATCGAAACAGGCATCCACGACCAGTTCCACGACTTCATCCACAACCTAGGTGTAGCCGATGACCAGGTTTCAATCACCATCACCCTCGGATCATTGGCAATCGTCATCGCCATACTCGTCATCAGCGTCATCGCATCCGTCGTCCTCCCGCAATCCGAAGACGAGCACGCCGGCCCCGACGAGGTAGCGGCGTGAATGCCGTGGGCGAGTCGACGCGCTCGCAACTCGCTGAAGAGCTCAAACGAGTAGTCGCCGGCGAAGTGCGTTTCGACCGCTACGCGCGGCAGATGTACTCCACCGACGCCTCGATCTACAAGATGACGCCCATAGGTGTCGTGCTTCCTCGGAACGCGGACGATGTCAGCGCGGTCATCGAGACCTGCTCCTCCGCGGACGTTTCTGTGCTCCCCAGAGGCGGTGGAACCGGTTTGTCAGGACAAACCGTTAACCGAGGCGTAGTAGTTGATTTCTCGAAGTACATGCATGACGTCATCGAGGTCAACCGCGAAGAAGGATGGGTCCATACTCAACCTGGCATCACTATCGACGAATTGAACCGCCAAGTCGCGCCCACTGGCAAGTACTTCACTCCTGATCCCAGCACATCATCCCGCGCCAACATCGGCGGCGCGATGGGCAACAACTCTTGCGGATCTCACTCGATCATCTACGGCAAGACCGTTGACCAAGTCCAGCAAATGTCGGTCGTACTATCTGACGGATCCCGAGCGACGTTTGAGGCGCTTAACGCCGGACAGTTGGAAGGCAGGATGACGCTCTCCAACCGAGAAGGGCAGATCTACCGCGGCATTCCGGATATCGCCGATCGAGCGGCCGGCGAAGTCGACCGACGCTTCCCCAAAATCCTTCGGCGCGTCGGGGGTTACAACATTGACCGCGTCTACTCTCCGGGCGACGAACCGATCATTGACCTCACGCAGGTGATGGTCGGATCCGAAGGCACACTTGCCGCCGTCACCGACGCGCGCTTGAAGCTTTGGAACATCCCGAAGTCCAAAGGCTTGGCGGTCCTGCACTTCCACACGCTGCGCGACTCGATGGAGGCCACCGTCGCGACCCTAGAGCACGAAGTGAGCGCGGTTGAGCACGTCGGCGAGATCATCATCAACCAAGCACGCCAATCGCTCGGTTTTTCACGCGGTCTCGGGTTCTTGCAAGGGGCCCCGTCGGACATCCTCGTCGTCGAAATGACCGGTGAAAACGCATCCGAAGTGCGATCCAAGTTAGAAAAGTTCAGTGCTTCCATACAACGCGGAACCGCAACCTACGCGGTAACACTACTTTTGGAACCAGCGGAACAGCGGCAGGTGTGGGCGATGCGCGAGGCGGGTCTTGGATTGATGATGAATGTCGAGGGCGACGCGAAGCCGCTGCCGTTCGTTGAAGACACCGCCGTTGCGCCCGAACTATTGCCGGAGTACGTAGAGCGGTTCGACGAGATCGTCAAGCGGCACGGCACCGAAGCCGGGTATTACGGACACGCCAGCGTGGGATGTCTGCACATTCGNNCTTGAATTCGGCGGTTCCCTCAGCGGTGAGCATGGCGATGGCATCGTCAGGGGAGCATGGGCCGAGAAGATGTTCGGCAAGGAACTAGTAGGCCACTTTCGCGAGGTCAAAGAACTTTTCGACCCCGACGGGATCATGAATCCTGGCAAAGTGTTCGACACTCCTGACATGCGTGAAAACCTGCGCTACGGAGCTGACTATTCCGCGGAGATGATGCCGACCAAACTCGATTGGAGCGCGGATGGCGGTTTCGCTGGAGCGATCGAACGATGCAACGGAGTCGGAGCCTGCAGGAAGGTCAACGCCGGTGCCATGTGCCCCTCGTACATGGCGACGCGCGAAGAGGAGCACTCCACTCGGGGGCGGGCAAACGCGCTACGCGCCGCATTGTCCGGCGCACTGCCGATCGACGAGTTCCAATCCGAGCGGATGTACGAGGTTCTCGACCTTTGCCTGGAATGCAAATCCTGCAAATCTGAGTGCCCGTCGAATGTCGACATGGCCAAGATCAAGTACGAATTCCTTGACCTCTACTATCAGACGCACAACATGCCGTTACGGTCAAGAATCGTAGCCGACATTCATCGTCTCAACTCCCTCGCTCCAGGCCCTCTGGCACCGCTGGCGAATCTGGCGATGAGGAATGCGCCTGCAAGGTGGGCGTCCGAAAAGTTCTTGGGCATCGACCGACGGCGCAAAGTGCCAAAGATCGTCGGCAAGACGTTTGAACAATGGTTCAGAGGACGAAGCCCGAACACAACCGGATCGCGGGGCGACATCGTGCTTTTCCATGACACGTTCATGAACTTCAACCATCCGGAAGCGGGCAGAGCAGCGGTGAGACTGCTCGAGGGGCTCGGTTATCGGGTACGCCTTGCTGATCGCGTGTGTTGTGGTCGCCCGATGGTGTCCGCCGGTATGCTCGATCGCGCCATCGCGAACGCTCGAAGAAACGTTGCGGCGCTGATGCCGTACGTTGAGGCAGGTGCGAGGATCGTTGGATGCGAGAGCAGCTGCATATTGACGTTGAAGGACGAATATCCGGATCTCCTCGGCTCGGATACTGCAGCACAGGCCATCGCGGGTGCTTCAGTGATGCTCGAAGAGGTTTTAGTTGATGCTCTTGAGGATGGCGGCCAGCAGATCGTCTGGAGCGATGAAAGGGCCGAGATCCTGTTACACGTACACTGCCACGAACGCGCGCTGATCGGCACCACGCACGCCGTTGCCGCACTGAATCAGCCGCCAAACTTCCAAGCCGAGCTCATAGATGCCGGATGTTGCGGCATGGCCGGTTCGTTCGGATACGCCAAAGAACACTACGATGTATCGCAACAGGTCGGCGAAGATCGGCTGTTCCCGGCTTTGCGCAAAGCGGGCGCTGACACCAAGTTCGCGATTACAGGCGTATCGTGCAAGCAGCAGATCGAGGATGAATTGCATCGCCCAGCGCGCTTCCTCGCCGAATTGCTTGCAGAAGCAGTCGCAGGCCACAAACCACTGACCGGCGTGTAGCCGCCAAGTGACATTCGCTATGTCCACCGTAGGCATAATCGCAAATCCCGCTGCGGGAAAAGATATCCGGCGGTTGGTGGCACAGGGCCGTGTCGTATCCAACCAAGAGAAGTCCAACATCTTGAGGCGAGTTTTCGCAGGGCTCCAATCACAAGGCGTGAACAAGGTGATCGTGATGCCAGATACGGCCGGTTTGGCGCGAAACGCCATGTCCGACACTCAGGGGACGATGCAATCGAAGTTCATCGACCAAATGCCTACCGGGAGTCAGCGCGACTCAACAGTTGCCGCCCAAATCATGCGCGACGTTGGAGCAGACTGCATCGTGACGCTGGGAGGGGATGGCACAAACCGATTGGTTGCCAAGGGATGCGGCAATGTGCCATTGGTGCCTATCTCGACGGGTACCAACAACGTCTTCCCTAAGGAGATCGAGGGCACTCTAGCTGGCATCGCAGCCGCTGAAGTCGCGAAAAATCCCGTCAGTCGCGATCACGCATGCCGTCGATCCAAGAAGATCGAGATAATCGTCAATGGAGAGCTGAGGGACATTGCGCTCGTAGATGCCGCGATCTCGCGCCAGACGATGATCGGGGCCCGAGCATTATGGGATGTCGGAACGCTGGAGGCTGTCTTCCTGACCCGCGCTGAGGCATCGAGCATCGGAATCGCGTCCATCGGCGCGCGCCTGGCACTCATAGCTATCGACGAAGCACGCGGGCTTCATATCAGATTCCCGAAAACCGGCGAATCCTCCACATCCTCCGTGATGGCGCCGATCGCCCCAGGCATGGTTCGCGAGGTTCAGATCGCTGGATGGAAGGTCGTCGAGCCGGGAGAGATGGTGCCGGTACAGGCGTCTACCGGCACAATCGCACTTGACGGCGAACGCGAGATCGAGTTGCTCAAAGGTATGTGTGCGGCGGTCCGTATCAGCACCGAAGGCCCATGGGTTGTAGATTTCGACAGTGCCCTAAAGTTTGTGTGCTCTAACGCTGATACGACGACGTGATTCGCGCGTGGATATGTGCAAAACAGACCGCAAATTTGTACGAATCGCCTCGAACGAGTAAAGAGATTGAACATCTCTTGACTGACATGTAAAACAATCAACCCAAGATTGTACATATCAGATTTGAGATGTTAAGCGGTTGTACATATCATGGGAATGGTGTACAATTCAAGGATAGAAATTGTACATATCTGAGCGATTGGCGTGATCAGTGCCTGAATTCGATCCGAGGGAGCCATACAACGCCCTTCCGTTGCTTCCGCCGTCCGCTGAGATCGAGACGATCGGTGTGATGCGGTCGCTGAACTTGGCAAGCCGAGCACTGGCAAACCTGAACGGCACCGCTCTCAGCGTCCCCAACCCACAGTTGCTCATCGACGCATTCGCCATCACCGAGGCAGTAGCCAGTTCGGAGATCGAAAACGTCAACACCACCAGCGACGAGTTGTTCAGGTTCATGGCGGTCGGGAACGAGCGAGCCTCTGATGCCACGAAGGAGGCGGCGCGATATCGTCCGGCGCTTTCGATGGGCATCGATCGTCTGCAAAGCAACCCGAGACTGGACGCTCAGTTGTTCATCGATACGTGTAGCCAGATACTGGGTACGTCCGTGGATGTGCGCGAATCAGCCGTGTTCATCGGCAATCCGCGCACCCGGTACGTGGCATACACGCCGCCTTATGGCAAATCCACGTTGCTTCATTTGTTGGACAATCTTCTGGATTTCGCCAACGAAACCGCCCCCGGGTTGGACCCGATCATCAAAATGGCGATCATGCACTACCAATTCGAGGCGATTCATCCGTTCCCGGATGGCAATGGCAGGACGGGGCGCATCATCAACATCCTCTATCTGATGCTGAAAGGATTGTTGGACCAACCCGTTCTGTACTTGAGCCGTTACTTTCTGCGTCGCCGACGGGAGTACTACACCGGTTTGCGATCTGTCACCGAATCTGGCGCATGGGAGGGATGGATCCGATACATGTTGGCAGGGATCAAAGAGGTGTCAGAAGAGGGTCGGGACGACTTGATCAGGATAAGGGATTTGCGCCGGGAGTACGCCGAAAGGGCGAGGGTCGACGCTCCTACGGCATCGTCGGAGCAGCTCATGAACCTGCTCTTCTCGCGTCCTTACACGACTACGAGAATGGTTCAAGCAGTTGAAGGCGTTACTCGGGCAACCGCTAGGTCGCGCTTAGATGCGCTCGCCAAGGCCGGCATGTTAGAGCGTGTCAAATCTGGCCGGCATCAACTGTTCAGGAATCACCGCCTCATCGACATCTTGATCGCCCCGTCCGATGACATGGAGTATGTCGTTCATTTCGGCGGCGATTGAGTTGTATATGTACAAAAACACATCAAATTTGTGCATATCGCTGTTGATCGGTACAACCGCTTTACTCTAACACATCGATATGTACGATTGTGCCCATGAATCGTACGCTTCACTTCTCTACTCACCGCGTATAGATCCGATCAGCGCCACAACATCGCGGCTGCGGCTCTCGAGCGTCGACCAATCCCCATTCGCGACCACGTCGTTGGACACGAGACGGGAACCCATTCCAACGGCGCAGACGCCGGCCTCGAACCAAGGGCGTAGCGATTCCTCGGTGATGTCAACGCCCCCGGTAGGCATGATCGATGACCATGGCATCGGTGCCAGTACATCTTTGACGAAGCCCGGGCCGCCGACTGCCGATCCGGGGAATATCTTCACAATGTCGGCTCCCAGCTCTTCGGCATTGGAAATCTCAGAAGCGGTGCCGCAGCCGGGTATGTAAGGCACCTTGCGACGGTTGCAAACCTTTGCAACGTCTGGATTGGTCACCGGGCCAACGATGAAGCTGGCGCCGTTGCTGATATAAATCGACGCGGTTCCGGCATCGAGTACGGATCCGGCGCCGAGGATAGCGTCGGGCAACTCCGCCGCGCAGAAACGGTCCAAGCTGGAAAACACTTCCCATGCGTGATCGCCTCGGTTCGTGAATTCGAGGACGCGGATTCCGCCTGCGACGCAGGATCGCGCAATGTTTTGGGCCTTCTCGATGTCGCCGTTGTAGAAGACCGGTACAACCCCGATGCCGTGCATTGCGTTCAGAACTTCGAGCTTCGAGTGCCGTGCCATTCTCTTTCTCCTGGGACCGTTGTGCTCGTCAACTTTAACGAGTCTATCCCCTGGCCTTAAAGTCGATGCGAACCCGTTGTGTTAATCTCATTTCGCGTGTAATCGAGAGAGATTTGAGAAGATGGATGTCAATCCCGTAAAGGCGAAACTGGAGCAAAACTTGCCATCGTTAGGCACGTGGTCGGCGAGCGGCGATCCGACGGTCATCGAAACGCTGCTGCATACCACTGACTTCGACTGGGTCACCCTCGACTTCGAGCACAATCCGATTGATGTCTCCACCGCGGTCAACTGCCTGCGGGCCGGCAACGGTTCGGGCAAACCGATCTTTGCCCGCATCCCGAGCAACGACTCGATCTGGGTAAAACGTGTTCTCGACATCGGTTTCACGGGTATCGTCGTTCCAGATGTCAAAAATGAGGAGGAGGCGGAGCGAGCCGTTCAAGCCGCGAAATATCGCCCTCGCGGCCTCCGAGGCATCGGATCTACTCGAGGTCAACTCGTATACGGCAGCGACTACTACGAGAAGGCCAACGACATCATCATGGTGGTCTGCATGATCGAGGACTGGCGAGCCGTCGACCGCATAGACAAAATCATGGAGGTGCCCGACCTCGACGTATGTTTCGTCGGCCCGAATGATTTGGCTAGTTCGCTCGGCGTGCCAACTGGACTCGACAACAAACATCCTGACCATGTCAAAGCCGTCGAGACCGTCGTGGCGGCTGGCACCCACCACGGCGTCGCCACGGGCATCCACTGCATCGATGGCAACGAAGCCGCTCGTCGCATACAACAAGGCATGACGTGGTTTCCGATCGCCTCTGACGTGAGACTCCTCAAATCCGCCGTCGACTCCGAACTCGCGAACGTTGCTTCTGGATCTGACGAAGATAGCGACGACAACGCTACGTTTTACTAGACACCAACAACACTGAATCGCAGTTAAACACAAGGAGTTCCAATCGATGCCATCTGTCGTTACATTCGGCGAAATAATGTTGCGACTGGCAACAATGCGTCGTGAACGCTTCACCCAAGCGCGCGAGTTTGAGGTCACATACGGCGGCGGCGAGTGCAACGTCGCGGTGTCTCTGGCCAATTTCGGAATTGAGTCGGTATACGTTACCGCGGTCCCTGACAACGACATCGGCCAAGCCTGCATCAACTACGTCCGGCAATGGGGCGTGGACACCTCGGAAATCCTCCGCCAAGGTCAACGTCTCGGTACCTACTACCTCGAAAATGGTGCTGCAATGCGGGCATCAAAGGTTATTTACGACCGTGCTGCCTCCTCGATAGCCGAACTGCAACCCGGTGAAATTGATTGGGAACGCATCTTTGACGGCAAAGATTGGTTCCATTTCACGGGCATAACGCCGGCGATTTCGGAATCTGCCGGGCTAGCCTGTGATGAAGCGGCGGCGATCGCCAAGTCGATGGGTTTGACGGTATCCGCAGACATGAACTACCGCAAGAATCTATGGTCTCCCGCGGAAGCCCAAGCGGTAATGCGACCTATGATGAAGCATGTGGATGTCGCCATCGGCAACGAAGAGGATGCCGAGATGTCGCTCGGAGTCGCTCCAGAGGGTGTAGATGTAGAGAGCGGCGAGATCGATGCAACAGCGTACGAACCAGTTGTTAACCGTTTGGTCGATGAGTTCGGCTTCCAGCAGGTCGGCATCACCTTGCGCGAATCTCAGTCTGCGGACGATAACGACTGGTCAGCGATTTACTTCGACGGCTCCGAGATTCTTCTGGCATCGAAATACGCGGTTCGCATCGTCGACCGTGTCGGTGGAGGCGACGCATTTTCGGCCGGGCTAATCTACGGCAACTTGCAGGATGGCTGGTCATCTACGCAGATTCTCGACTTTGCGGCCGCGGCTTCCGCGCTTGCTCACACGTTCCACGGCGATTTCAACCTTGTGTCCGTCAGCGAGGTCATGAGTGTGGCTAGCGGAAACGTCAGCGGACGAGTCCAGCGATGAGCATGGAGATGCTAGGCCGGGTGGCTCTTATCACCGGCGGTTCGAAAGGTATCGGACGTGCCTGCGCCTACGCGTTTGCGAGGGAAGGGGCGAACGTCGCCGTAACTGGTCGGACGCTTTCGGAGCTTGAGGAAACCGTGGAAACCGTTCGTGAGTTGGGTGCCGAGGGGTTGGTTTGTCAGTCCGATTTCACTGATCGTGCGCAAGTCGCTGCGATCGCACCGGCTGTGTTGGCCGAGTTTGGACGCATCGATATCCTCGTGAACAACGCTGCGATCATCCATCCGCGCATAGATCTTGCCGATCTCTCCGACGAGACTTGGTACGACGTTATCGAAGTGAACCTCAACGCCGCCGCAATGCTTACGAAGTCCGTCATCCCGACGATGATCGAGCAGAACAGTGGCACAATCATCAACATCTCGAGCATCGGAGGCCGGAGTGGCGGCAGAGGTCGCAGCGCGTACCGGGTGACCAAGGCCGCGCTCATCAGCCTCACTCAGTCGCTCGCAGCTGAACTCCGTGAATATGGCATAAACGTTAACGCGATATGTCCTGGCGGAACGGACACTGAGGGCTACCGAGAAGCATTCGATAACCGCGGGCGAGAGGATAATCCGAACCTTATGCTGCCGTCAGAGATCGCCAACGTCGCAGTCTTCCTCGCGTCTACGAAGTCGTCGGCCGTCACGGGAACCGCCATTGACGCGTTCGGCGGCAACAACCCGCTCTTCGGGTAACGATGCCCTCCGGCTCTTTAATTCTCACAATCGATCAGGGAACTACGTCGACGCGCGCGATCGTTTTCGACGAGTCGGCGTGTCCGATCGGTTCAGCCCAACAGGAGCTGCGCCAGATCTTTCCGCAGTCGGGATGGGTGGAGCATGATCCTGTTGAGATCGCCGAATCCGCCATCGGCGTTGCACGACTCGCGCTGGAAGATGCCGCTGCCACTGCTGCTGATGTCGTGGCGATGGGCATCACGAATCAGCGTGAAACGACGGTAATTTGGGAACGCGCTACCGGGCGTCCGCTTGCCAACGCCATCGTCTGGCAGGACCATCGAACTGCTGATATTTGCAACGCGATAAGCGATGCCGGATTGGCAGACGACATCTGGTCCCGAACCGGCCTCATCGTCGATCCGTACTTTTCGGCGACGAAGATGCGCTGGATGCTTGACCACTTGCCGATACCCAATCTCCAAGCCCGCGCCGAGATCGGCGAGGTTCGCTTCGGCACCGTCGACTCATGGCTGATAGACCAGCTCGCCCGCGGCTCAGCAGACACGCCACAAGACGACGTTCCACATCTCACCGATGTCACCAACGCCTCTCGCACGATGCTGCTCAATCTCCACGACTTGGAATGGGACCCCGAACTTCTTGACATCTTCAAAATCCCAGAAGCCACGCTACCAACACCGTTGCCTTCGGCTGGAACGTTTG
>JAAXHR010000192.1 GCA_012270805.1 Dehalococcoidia bacterium | reverse complement strand
GCGATGCTCAGGTGTCAAGAGAATACCGCGAACGGCTGATCGCTTTTTAATTCCCATCTCAAGACTTCTGGTGATAAATGTCCAGCAGTTTTGCAGAGAGGGATTCGACGAGGTGGCCGTGTTGTTCTGATGCGATGAGGTTTTTGCGTTCGTCTTCTGTGGGGTTGTCTTTTAAGTTGAAGAGGGCGTGGTGTTTTAATTGGTCTTCTGTAATGAGTTCTTGCCCGACGATCAATTTCCAATCGCCATCTCGTAGCGAGAGCATGGGTCCCATGATGTAGTCGTCGTGGAGGACGAGGGGGTGGGGTTCAAATTCGTCGTCTTTCAGCCCCGTGAGAAAGGGCGCGATGCTGGTGCTGTCTTCGGCAAATCCCACGCGCGGGGATGCTTCGATGCCGACGAGGTCTGCGATAGACAATATGAGGTCATTGAGTCCATAAGTGATGTGGCTGGTGCGGCCGGGTGTCGCGTCGTTGCCGTCGCCGATGTTGCCCTGTTTATAGAAGGCGATTGTGGGCACGCGATGGCCGCCTTCGTGGATGTGGGCTTTGCGACCGCGGTAGTATCCGCTGGATTCTTTGCCCGCGTTTTCTGCGCCATTGTCGCTGGAGAAGATGAAGAGGGTGTTGTCGATGAGTTTGTGCCCGGGGTTGCGCGGGTCGTTGTGGGTTTCGAGATAGTTGAGCAATTGGCCGACTGCGACGTCGTTTTCGTATATGAAGTCGAGGCGTTCGGGCGTGTTGTGCTCGCAGCCGCCGACCTGGTCGCGCTTTTTGCCCCATTCGGTGCTTTCCCAGCCATTGGGGTCGTTGGTGGTTGCGTGTGGACGCGAGAGTTCGCGTTTGCCGTTTTTGAAGTGCGCCTGTCCCGTGATGGGGACGCCGTTGAGTGCGTCGCAAGGCGTGTGGGGTGTGTGATTGGCGTTGGTGGCGTAGTAGAGGAAGAAGGGTTGTTGTTTTGTGTCGTCTGTGTCCAGATGATCGTCGAGAAAGCCGACAGCGTGCTGGAAGTTCATGGGTCCGGTTTTGTAGAGGTCGTAACCCGCGATGTCGTGAGGGTTTTTTCCGGTTGCGCCGATGCAGCGGCGGTT
>JAAXHR010000352.1 GCA_012270805.1 Dehalococcoidia bacterium | reverse complement strand
CCGCCGAGCAGGTAGAAGAGCGGCCAGTTGTGGAAGCTCTCGTAGCAGTCATCCAGCGCGTCGATGCTTTGGAAATCGGGACTGGGGGGCCAGAGCAGGCGTCCATCCGGATGGGTGTACCTTGCGAGCGCCTGCGGAGCGGCGTCCTCGATTGCGTCGAAGAGTTGGCGCTGAAGCAGGGCCCACTTCGGTGGTGTTTGGGCCGATTCGCGCGCCTCTAAGGAGACTGCCATACCTTGTGGATGACCTGCAAGAACATCGGCACTACGTATCAAAGCGTCTGATCATCCCGTTCCATAAGCTCTGGGCACAGAAATGACACCTCGATGCCGTGTCGCTTCAAGGCATTGAGGTGGTTCCACCAGTCCGTATCCGAAGCGTTGAGTATCGGGGGGGTGGTTTTGATTGCCAGTGCCACCGCGACGAACTTTCTGTCATCGCGGTCGAAGTTGGCCAGAACGGGATCGTCCGGGAATTCTTCAAAGCCGCGGTCGGTATGAGGTGTTATTGCTACTTTGCGGCAGTGTTCAGGATTTGCCTGATTGAAAAAAAGCCACTTAAAAAAGGAGTCGCCCGCCCCGGGGTGGCCGCTGAAATTCAGTATTTTCTGATATTCGTCAAGTATCAATCCATCCGAGTCAAGCACTACTACACCTCCATTAACTATACACTCCAGTTCATCAACGCATCGTTCAACACACTCATCGCTTGCTTGTTCAGCAAGACCATTGGCGACTACTGCGACATTCGTATCCACGACGACCTCCAACATCACGAAGCCCTATCGCGCTTGCGTTGTTGTGCAGCTTTACTCATGGCGGCGATTTCGCCAAACTGGTCACCAAAAAAATTTTGAGGCCAGTTGGCGATGTTGCCGAACTCGTCGAGTTCGAGTCTCGTGATATTTGAGCAGGTCCTACCTGCCTTGCAGCAATACAGTCCGATGTCTTCCTCGTTGACCTCATTCTCAGCAAGCCGCCGTTGCAAACGATGCAACAGGTGTTCGCTGTGACTTTCTAGGATGACTTGCACCTGTCGTTTCTTCCATGCATCAATCAAGATGTCTGCAAGACCTGCTTGGACTGCGGGATGTAGGTGGATTTCAGGTTGTTCTAGAATGACGGTAGAGCGATCCGGCACATAGAAACACAGCACCAGTACGGGAAGGATTTGCGAGACACCGAAGCCGACATCGGTGATGAGTACCTCGGCTGCTTCCGAAGTACGGCGAACCTTGACTTCAAAGACGGGGCTTCCTTCGGCGAGAGGTTCTACGCGGAAGTCATGGATGAGTCCGAGTTTCTTGAGCCACTCCGCAACGTACTGCTCAAGGGTAAGGCGTTTATAGCCTCGACCGCGACTGATCTTATCACCTCGTTCCCGTGAGGCAAGGATAGCATCCACGACGAATTCCCCTGCTTGCCCCACGTCGCTTGGTTGTGCTCCAGTCCAGGTATATTGACGCTCGGGATAGGCACGCAGCGGACCAAGGTAGTACACATCCTTCAGACGTTCTTCGAGTGCCAGTTCGAGATCGGCCACGAAGCCGGCATTTTGAAAATAGGCTCGTGCTTGGTCTGGAAAGCCGTAACATTTGGTTGGCGCAGGCAACGGCCATTTCCGTCCCATGGTATGGACAAAGCTGAAATCTGTCCCGTCCGAAAAGAGTTCGTACTGGGGTTTGTTCCCCGATCTTCGGCGCATACCGAAGGTGGCATCACCGACGCGATACGCCATCTCACGCACGATCTGTGCAGCCTGAATTCGGAAACCAAGCTGCTCGCTGTCGGTGACGACCTGATTGGCGTTTTTTGAGTTGACCACTTTGAATGATCGGTCAATTTTCCAGTCGATCGCCATGTCTAGCAAACCATTCGCATCGTGCCCATGAACGGTGCTGTGGAAGTCTCCCAAGTCTGCCGGTGTCTTTCTGTCGCCAAAATTGAAGACCAGTGAACGGTCCGGCGAATCGGCTGTCTGCTTTAGGAGGAGAAGAGCTTGGATCAGGCTCGTCTTGCCGGAACTATTCGTTCCGAAGATCCCTGTGATCGGGCGCAGGTTGATGTCTCCGGTATCGGGCCAGGATTTGAAACTCTTTAGACGTAGCCGAGTTAGCATTAGAACTTCTCCTTCACGAGATGTCGGTCATTGACGTACATTTCTTTTTAATTCCGCTAACGTTCCAGCGCGTCCTTACTTGGCCAACCCCCGCTTGACCTTCCGCTCAAAGTCGCGCATCTCATCCGCTCCGTCTAACACGCCGATTTCCATGTTGAACTCGCGCACCTCGCCCGGTTCGATGTACTGCAAGGTTCCGTGCTTGCGGTTCCAGGCGCGGCCGAGCACTGAGCAGTTGCCCGGCTCAATGCCGGTGACGTAGGTGCCCTTGTGGAAGTGCTGCCAGTGGTTGACGACGGGGATCTCGCTGTGCTTGAACTGCC
>JAAXHR010000283.1 GCA_012270805.1 Dehalococcoidia bacterium | reverse complement strand
GGAAGCGATGTAAACCTGTTTAGGAATTGTGACAAGTATCTCGGTCATGTTCAGGAACGGGAGTTGACCCAAACATTCCGATATGGCAGGGGTATTCTAGGTCCATCAATCAACTTCGTACGCGCAAATTCCGCCCAAACGCAACGGACGATGCGCCCTTTGACCAACGTGGTGGACGACGGTATCACGATCGTAGCTGATGGAAACGAAAAACACGGCATGGAATTTTCACTGAAAGATATCGAACTTAGGAATGGTGATGACGCACAAACCACATACGAAGTGCTTGTTCTCGGCAGATACTGGTTCAACAACCCGGATTTGAAGCCCAATTGGACACAGAACGGGCATTTGCGTGTTCGATACAGCACTGTCCATAGTGCCAAGGGCCAGGAGGCTGACTACGTAATCGTCTTGGGACTCAGGCGTGGTCGATACGGATTCCCGTCAAAGATCGAAGACGACCCTCTCATGCAACTGGTGATACCGTCCATAGGCGACGGCGAAATGGAGCACGCTGAAGAGAGACGACTCTTTTATGTGGCGATAACGCGTGCACGTCGCGGAGCGTATCTCGTAGTTGATCCTAACCGACCATCAGAATTTGTCGCCGAGTTGCGCAAACGTCATCGTTTTCGCCGATACGGCGATATAACTGACGATCTTCACCCCAAATGCCCCAAGTGCTTAGCCGGCAAATTGAAGGTCTCGAAAAGCGGTAAAAATCTGCGGTGCGCTAATCACCCGGTTTGCGATCATCTCGCACCGCGCTGCTTGAGTTGCGATATCGGACACACCGTAGCATCAGGTTCAGGTACCAGTGAATGCACAAATCCCGAATGCGACAAACCCGGCTTCGCGTGTCCCAAATGCAGAATTGGAGTTTTGACAAAGATAAGCGGACAGTACGGAGACTTTTGGGGCTGTACCAACTATCGGTCTGAACCTCCGTGCACGTTCACACAGAATTTCAGTACTCAGGCCACCGTCGTATCAGCATGAACTACAGATAGTTAAGTTGCGTTAACTGAGGACTGAATCATCTATTTGATACCAGCCGAACGCGTACCCTCCAAATACGCCCGCGCCTCGGCAAGCAAGAACCTTGACGCGCCGCTGACGATCCATTGGACGCCGCGTTCGTGCCAGAATTGGGCTTGCTCCACGGTGACGCCGAGAGTGCCGGAGATTTTGCCGGCGTCGTGGGTCTTTTTGACGAGGGTTTCGATGGCGTCGACGACTTCGGGGTGAGTGATCTGCCCGGGGTAGCCCATGTTCAGGGAGAGGTCGCCGGGTCCCATGAAGATACAGTCTGCACCTTCGACGGCGATGATTTCATCGGCGTTCTCGATGCTCTCAGGGGTCTCGATCTGTAGACAGACGAAGGTTTCTTCGTTGGCTTGTTTGACGTATTCGGCTTGGTCTTGGATGCCGAACATGGCGCTGCGTCCGGAGAATCCGCCGCGTTTGCCGACGGGCGGATATTTCACAGCATCGACGACGGCGCGTCCTTGCTCGCCGTTGTTGATAAGGGGGATCATTACGCCTTGGGCGCCGCCTTCGAGGTAGCGCTGAATGTGCTGCTGGTCGTTCATACCGATGCGGACGATAGGGGTAGTTCCGGAGAGTTCGGCTGCGCGGATCATGTTTTCAGCGGTCTCGTAGTCCATGATGCCGTGTTCGCAGTCGATGACGACAAAGTCGAAGCCGGCCCAACCCATGAGTTCGACCAATGCGGGAGCGGGCCATCCGACAAAGGGTCCCAGAGTGGTTCCGCCGTCAAGCATCTTCCGCTTCATAGTGTTGTTTCGCATGTCTGGGGGTCTCCAGGCTCGTGTATTCGCGATGTTTCAGGTTAATTCAGATCGAAGAATTCGGATACTTGATGCCAGACATCTTCGGCGACCTCATTGGGGTTTCGTGTGGCGTCGATCTCGATCCAACGGTTCGGTTCGTGTCGGGCGAGTTCGCGATAGCCGCGACGGACGTTTCTATGAAAGCGGATCGGGAGTTCTTCGAAACGGCGTTGGGTTTCGCCGGTG
>JAAXHR010000054.1 GCA_012270805.1 Dehalococcoidia bacterium | reverse complement strand
CGATCTCGGCCGGATCGATGTCGATGTGAATCTTCTTCGATCGGGTGGCGAATTCGTTTACGTTGCCGACGATGCGGTCGTCGAAGCGGCTACCGGCGGCGATGATGAGATCGGAGTCGTCAAGTGCGAGGCTGGCATAAGCTTCGCCGTGCATGCCAGGGAATCCGACATGAAGCGGATGGTTTTCGGGAAAACCAGAGATGCCCAGCAGTGTCGTGACGACCGGAATTTGCGCCTTCTCGGCGAGTTCTCGCAGTTCGTCGAAAGCGCGCGAGATGATTACTCCGTGGCCGGCGAGGAAAACTGGACGCTCAGATTCTTTGATCAGCTCTACAGCCGCTTCGATCTGATACTCGGGAGCAGTCGTCGGAATGCGGTATCCGGGAAGTTTGATCTGGCGATCGCGCTCGTATTCGTACGAACCTTCTTCCTGCATCACATCTTTGGGGATGTCGATCAGGACCGGGCCAGGTCTACCGGTGCGGGCGATATGGAACGCCTCGTGGACCGTTGGTCCGATGTCTTCGACGCGGGTAAGCAGATAGTTGTGCTTGGTGACGGGAAGCGTCGCGCCGGTGATATCGGTCTCTTGGAATGCATCGGTACCAATCGCGGCGCGTCCGACCTGCCCGGTGATGGCCACGATCGGCACGGAATCCATCATCGCGGTTGCGAGACCGGTGATCAGGTTGGTAGCACCGGGGCCCGACGTGGCGAATGCGACACCGACCTTGCCGGATGCGCGTGCGTAACCGTCAGCGGCGTGAGCGGCACCCTGTTCGTGTCTTACAAGCACGTGACGCAGTTCCGGATACCTGCCCAGCACTCCGTATAGCGGTAGGATCGCGCCGCCGGGGAGGCCGAACACGATGTCGACGCCTTCGTTGAGCAACGCCTCGCAGACTATGTCGCCACCTGTTAGTTTCTTACCCATGTCGTTTCTTGTATCTCTGGGCGCATCTCGCGTTGCGCCATTCGGTTGCAAGCTTGATTTTCAGCCAATAAGAAAAATCCCCGTCCCATTAACTGAAAGGACGAGGATCAACCCGCGGTACCACCTTACTTGGTCGAGTATCGGACGCATGTCGTGATTCTCAACCCGCTTGATTTACGACTGTTAACGTAGCCGATCCGCGCAACCCTATAAATCCTGCGAGCCCATTGGGGCAGTGGAAGGTTCAGGTCACGAGCTCCCGGGCGAGTTCCCACGGACGATGCGCATCCTTTTCAGCTACCGGATGCTCTCTATCGCTATCGGGACCGCGGTACTACTCCCGTTCGTAGCATTAGCATTTGCTAGTGTGCACTCCAATTATGCCACACGTTACGGATTTCGCAAAATAGCCTGCTGGACAACTCGATTAGATATGGAAATTAGCACAATCACGCACCGCAACGTGCCCGAGTTGCTTCGAATCCTGCGCGCGGCCGGTCCTCATGGACACCGAGAGTGGCCGCTGACCGACCTGGCAACGCTGACAGCGACCCTCGACAATCCGCGCTTGGATCCCGATCAAAACAGATGGGCAATTGCACACGAAAACGGTTCGCCACTCGGTTATTCGCTGGTCGAGCCAGAGTTTAACATCGGCAGGATACTCGTGGGATTGGCTACCGTTGAAGGGCGCAACGATGTATTGGGTTCGTTGCTTCAAGACGGTGTCTCACGCGCCACTCAGCTTTCGAATCTTGATCGGTTCGAGATCCACGTTGCGGTGCGAGACACCGAATCGGGTTTGGTGGTCGATGCACTCGAATCCGCAGGATTCGGTGTAGTCCGTACCGTCCTCAAGATGCGAGTCGATGTTTCGGAAGTTGAACTGCCGGAGTCTCCTACGCCTCCCGAATTCACAGTGCGTGATGCCGATATGCTCGACGCTGCTGAAGCTACTGCAGTAACTGATCTTCACAATGCATGTTTCATCGGTAGTTGGGGATTTTCGCCCAACACTGTCGAAGAGATTATCGGCCGGGCAGCGGTTAACGCTGATCGGAACGGTTTTGCGCCGATAGTCGTTTTGTCGGACGCATCGGATGGGACTCTAGTCGGGTACAACTGGATCACTTTAAGCGACGGCGATGGGCGTGTCGAGATGGTAGGCGTCGGTCCGCGTATGCGTGGTCGGCGACTAGGATGGACGATCTTCAACGCGGGAGTCGAGAAACTGATCGCCCACGGCGCGACCACGCTGGTGTTGGATGTCGACTCCGAAAACCCTCCGGCCCGTAGAATCTACGAATCGGCAGGCTATCGCACCTATTCCGAAGTTCGGTATTACGGTCTGGATGTCGTGAAGAGTTAGGCTCTCGAACCCAATGCTCGGTCGAGGTTGAATGCCGCGGAGATAAGCGCTAGGTGTGTGAATGCCTGCGGGAAGTTGCCAAGATGCTCGCCTTTCGGTCCGATCTCTTCGGAGTACAGCCCTAGGTGGTTGGCATAGCCGAGCATGTGTTCGAACATCATGCGCGCCTCTTCTAGCCGGGAGGGATCGGAACGCCCCGCACGGGTGAGCGCTTCCACGAGCCAGAATGTACACATGTTGAATGTGCCCTCTTCGCCCGTCAAACCGTCTTGCGTCTCGTGCAGGTTGTAGCGGTAGACGAGGTTCGAGTAGACGAGTCCGCCATTCGCTGGGGACCGTTGAATAGCGTCGAGCGTTTTCAACATTCGAGGATCTGATGGAGACATGAAGAAGACCATGGGCATGATCAGGTTGGATGCGTCAAGAGCGTCTCGCCCGTAGGCCTGCGTGAAGGCTTGCACGTTGTCGCTCCAGCCGTACTTGATGATCTCCTCGTAGATTTCGTCTCGCGTTCTGACCCATTTGTCGGTATCGCTCGGGAAGGAACGTTTAGCGGCGAGGCGAATCGCCCGGTCAATCGCGACCCAGCACATCAGCTTGGAGTATACGAAGTGGGCGCGACCACCTCTAACCTCCCAGATACCCTCATCCGGGCGTTGCCAGTTGTCGCAGACCCAGTTGATCATCTTCCGCAGATGCGACCAGAAGTCGTAAGAGATAGGAGTCTGGTATTTGTTGGAGAGGTACACGGCGTCCATCAACTCCCCGTAGATGTCGAGCTGCAACTGATCTGCGGCGCCGTTGCCGATGCGTACCGGCTTGGAATCCATGTAGCCCGCAAGGTGTTCGAGGGTGTGCTCTTCGAGATCGTGGCTACCGTCAATGCCATACATGATCTTCAGCGTGCCGTCTTCCTCGCCCTCCGAACAACGATCCTGCAGCCAATCCATAAATCGGCCCGCCTCTTCGGTCAGACCGATTCTGAGGAGGCCGTACACGCTGAACGCTGCGTCTCGGATCCAGGTGTAGCGGTAGTCCCAGTTCCGCACTCCCCCGAGGTCTTCTGGCAGGCTCGTGGTCGGTGCGGCTACGAACGCGCCAGTCGGTTCATAGGTCAGAAGCTTGAGACACAGTGCCGATCGGTGGACCATCTCCCGCCAACGGCCGGTGTACGTGCATTGGCTGATCCATCGTCGCCAGTAGTTGACCGTGTCGTCGAATAGAAGTTCAATTCGCCGCTCATCGAATTTGTCTGCCTCTTCTATATGCTCGACTGCATCGATGACGACGTACTCGGTGTGTCCTTCTTGGATTTCAAACCCGACTTTGATCGAGTCGCCGTCTATTTCGGGCTTTACGGTGCTCCAGTATTCGAGCGCGATTTCGGGCGAGATGAACCGAACGCTATCTCCCACAAAGACTGTGTAGTGTTCATCTCTTCCGTAGTTGAATTTGGGCGAGCAATCGATTTGCATGTGGAGATTGCCGCGGATTCCGGTGATACGACGGATAAGAACATGGTCGGTGTCTCCAGCGAATCGAGTACGGACGGGCATAAAGTCGACGACTTGTGCGACACCTTCCTCCGACGTGAAATGCGTTACCAAGACGTTGGTTTCAGGCAGGTAGTACTGCGTAGAACGAACATCATGGTTGTCAGGTCGCAACGAGAAGTGTCCGCCGTTTTCGTCGTCGAGAATGGAGGCGAAGATCGACGGCGAATCGAAATGGGGTGCGCAAAACCAATCGATGGTGCCATCGACGCCGACAAGTGCGGCGGTATAAAGGTCTCCGATGATGCCGTGATCTTCGATACGCAGATACACAGTAGATTCTCCAACCCTAACTGGGTGCCGAATACTTTGAGCGAAGATTATCGCAGAGCCGCGGAAGTCAGGCGCGGCTTCGCGATTCGATTGTAGACATCGACCAGACCGCTGACCGTCGCGTTCCACGAAAGCGTTTCGGCACGCTTGCGCGCAGCTTTGGACATCTCTAAGCGAAGCGCGTCGTTTCCCATAAGCTCGATGATCTTGTCGGCATAAATCTTCGCGTCTCGTTCGCCGATCAAGTAGCCCGTCTCGCCATCGATCACGATAGTCCGCAATCCGTCAACATCGGCTGCGATCGCGGGTGTTCCGCAAGCTGCGGCTTCTAATATGGCGAGACCAAATGTCTCGTGGAAAGATGGCGCAACGATGCAGTCGGCGTTGGAATAGATTTCCGGAAGCTCGGATTGCGGCAATATGCCCGGCAATCGCACCCGATCCGACATTCGCAATTCTGAAATCCGACCCAACACACGTCGGAACTCATCAGCGGACCCGCCCCCGACAATCTGCAGCTC
>JAAXHR010000127.1 GCA_012270805.1 Dehalococcoidia bacterium | reverse complement strand
GGGAAATGCCGTCAGGCAAAGGGGGTGTCTGATCGGATGATAACGTGGTAATTTCGTTGAATCGATTAATTGGGGGTTTACGCGCGCAGAGGGAATTGGGTATCATATACTTTTCATGGCACGCCGCGTGTGTTGCGCGTTGGCGCGCTTGCAAGTATTATGCAAACATCGCACAGATCCGGACAGAGGGCGTTGCGGACTTGGCTTGACTTCTATGTTGAGCGGGGCCGTGCACGATCGTGCCGGGAAAGTAAGCAGGAGGACTGAAGCGTGCAGCTTTCAGCGAGAATCTTGACAGCACTGGCCGTGCTCGCATTTACTGTCGCCGTAGTGGCTGGCAGAGGTGCGACCGATGAAGTCAGCGCAGCTACCGGAACGATCGATGCCTTGAACGTTGGTGCGTGCACGACGACGAACTCCGATGTTCTGGATATCAGCGACTGCGAAAACACCACGGCGTTCTTCGAAGCGGAGGAACTGAGTGAAGCCGTGGAAGTCGACGAGTTGTACGCCACCTACTCGCATGACCCGAAGACGGCCGCCGAAGCCCCGCGCGGCATCCTCGTCGATTCCGACCTCATCAAGATCAGCATCAAGGACCAGGACCGCGACCGCAGAGACCCGGTTTTGATCGGTATCGAAGACGCAAGTGGCATAGATTCGGACCTGGCGGGTACCGCTACAGGGAATGTGTTTGTGGACATAAATGCAGGCGATCCAGACCTCTCCGCTGTGTATCGGTTGAACAGCGATTACGTCGGGGATGACAACATGGACGACGGCGGATCGTTGGCGATAGTTGCTGAAGCCGTTGGTGTGAGTGAAAGCGACCTGGCGGATGTGAATTTGGAGACGCCCAACATCGGTGCCCATACTGAGAACAGCTATTCGAGTTCGGGCACGCAGACTATCAACTTCGCTGGTGGCGGTACCGATGAAAACGAAGTTGCATACAAACCGATCGCATCGCAGGCGAACCGGGGTATTGTCAGATTCTTCGGAAAAGTGACTACTGGTGCGCCCGACGACGATGAGCCGTTCCAAGAG
>JAAXHR010000075.1 GCA_012270805.1 Dehalococcoidia bacterium | reverse complement strand
CGTCGTGCCACAGGGCCGTGGGGAGGGGCGCGCCTTCGTCCGCGGGCGACGCGGAAACCGCCGCGGAAGTCTCGCGCTGATCGGCCACCTCCGCGCAGGCGAGAGCGACGCTCGCGACGAGCGCGAGGGCTGCCATCATCTCAATCCATCGACGACGCCAGCTCCCGCTGAAGGGACAGGTTGTCAACTGACCGTAGCCTCGTCATCATCCCACACCTCCGTACTTCCAACGAGAGGCCTGAAGTCTGGACGGCTCATTAGCTCGTGCGTGGGCCACGGAGCGCTCATCTCAATAAGCACGCTCGGCTTCGTCGAAGTATATCGCGTGGTGGTACGAACTACTTTTACGCGGCAATCCCCTGGTTCGTTCGCCATAGTCTTTGACAAGTCGTAAACCAGATACCGAGGCGCCCATCCGATCATGTGGTAGTCCGTCGTCTGCATCTGCACGGCCAAACGCGTCGCGGGATTGGTAAGCTCCAGTGTCGCATACAACTTCTCTCCAGCTTCAAGACTGCGGACACGTTTTCTTGCGGCCGAACTCACATGTCGTTGTCCATGCAGCAGAAAACGGCACTTAAACCGACCATCCTGATCTCTCATGATTCTCGGGAAGACCTCATAGGCGTCCGTAACTCGGATGCCACCGTTTACGGACAAGATCTGGATGGCATCCGCTTGTCCGGTCAGATCCAGACCGCGCAGGTATTCCTTGAAATCCGGCCTGGATGGATTCATTACGCGGTTCTTGAACAGGGGAAACAACTCTGAGGATCGATAGTCTCCTTGCAAACTCGGGAACTCGATTAACTCAGGAAACCCTACCTCTTCCTTGGCACGCTTCGCTCCACTGATGTACCGGAAGCGGTACTCGGAGCGTTCGACATCCGCATCCAGCCTGCCCACCGGAAACCATTTCTTGCTGCTTCCGGCGTCTCGCCATGCCAAGAACAACGTTCTATTACTCATCAATCCATCACCCTCAGTTTTTCAAGGCTGGAGTTCATTACCTCCAAGGCAAACTCCCTTTCTGGCGCAGACATCCAATCCTCTGGGACACGGTCTACCGTCCGAGTTATCGAACTCACCTTCAGTCCGTCAAGCTTCGCTAGAGCAGGAGAAAACAGGTCCGGGTACCGGTGCAAAGCATGCCTTACCAACGCCAACGGGCTAGGCCCGCGTCGCTCATCACCTGACCAGAACACAGCTCCACGTCCTCTCTCAACGTATCTGCCTACCTCGCTTTCCCCCAACAGCCTACGTCGGCGTTCGTCCCGGAGCTCCCGGCCAAGCGACGATGCATGGTCAAACGACGGCGCGATGCCGCCTCGCCACTGGTCGCCATCTCGACGCCTGACGATCCCCCAGTTCTCATGGTGACGATCAGTGTTGCCGATCAGCGCATCCAGCACAAAGTACTCGGCAACTCGAAGCATGGCCAGCTTTTTCGCTTCGTCGGCAACGAAGGCACGCTCCATGACGGCCAGTATGTTTGTCAAGGTATGATCGGACTGACCAAAAGTCAGGTCAGGGTTGTAGTCGAAAACGACTCGTTCCAGTAGCTGATTGCCGTGGACCAACTCGTACCCCTTCGGTGTGAATGACTCGGACGTAGATCCTCGATCATTTCCGAATTGCGCAAGTTCGACCGCCGCGTGGGGTATTCCGAGGAGATTCGCCACTTCGGCCGCGATCTTCTCCGCCCAGTGTTCACCGGTGTTCGGTCGAGGAAACTTGAACAGCCAGTCCGATCCGTTTTCTTCTTCACGGTACCAAAACTTCTTCTTGCTCCCCATCTCCTCTTCGGGTTCGTCGAGAAGCCACTCTTCCTGGATCTCGACAACGGGATACGGATCAGGCACGACGAGTCTCGCTTG
>JAAXHR010000116.1:13811-14478 GCA_012270805.1 Dehalococcoidia bacterium | reverse complement strand
GTCTTCGGCGAAGTGAATGGCAAGCACGCCAGATCCGCCGTGGGAATGGGCAGCCTTCCAAACAACATCGCCGTAGAAATCGAACTCATAGTCCAGCTCAAGGATGATGCATGAAATGGCCAGCTTCAATGTAGAGAAAATCAACCACGTCGGAATCCCGACTGACGACCGCGGCGCTTCTATCGCGTTCTATCGCGATTTGATCGGCCTCAAAGTCATCCCTCATGAGATCGAAGGCAACCCCCTCGTCTGGACGCGAGCCGAAGACGGCGGTATGGTTCACCTGATCGAACCCAGGGATGGTACCCCCGCCGGCTTCCACGTCGCACTCCAAGTCGACGACATCGATGCTGCTCTCGAAGCTGTTAACGCCGCCGGCATCGAGATAACGTCGGGGCCAGGCGAACGTGCAAACGGACAGCGTTACTTCTTCATAGATGACCCCGACGGCAATCGCGTGGAGATCGCAACCGCCGGCTACACCATCGACTCCGGCCGCAGCGTCGATGACATGGGCTTTACCTACGACGCCGACGGTAACAAGCTCTAGCCATCTCTCCCCTATCGCTCCGCGAAGCGAGGCGCAGGGGGATGCCTGCGCCGGATTCCCATTTTCCGCGCGGTATCGTACCCTCTATCAGCGTTTTGTCGCGGCCTTCTCAACATT
>JAAXHR010000116.1:11656-13748 GCA_012270805.1 Dehalococcoidia bacterium | reverse complement strand
TGACCAGCGTCGACTCCGCATCGATCTCCTCAAGCTCGACCCTACCGGTCCCTTTCATCCAGCCATGACGTGAGTTTCCATCCACTTTGAGTGTGTACGAATTCGGTTCGTCACGCTCTTCGATCTTCACTCTCCCTGCAAAACTGGCCCTTATCGGGCCTATGCCGATGTCCATATTAGCGGTGTATTCGTCGGCCCCCGCTTCCTTAAGCCCTTTCGCGCCAGGGATCATCGAACCCAGCGCTTCTACGTCGTTAAGCGTTTCCCAAACCTTCTGTTTCGGAGCGTTTACAGTGAATTCTCCGCTGATTTTCACGTCTCAATCCCTCGAAAAACGGTGTATTCGCTTCGTCGCGCACCGTATTTTCGGATAAACTTGCGTCAGTTTCAACAGAACATCATAACGTGAGGAGCGGGCTCATGAATGCAGAAGTGACGATCACCATTAACGGGACGGAGCACCGATTACAAGTGCCCTCCAGAACGTTGTTGTCGCAACTGTTGAGGGACGAGTTGGACCTCACCGGTACGCACGTCGGTTGCGACACTAGCAGTTGCGGCGCCTGCACCGTCCTCGTCGACGGCAACGCCACAAAGTCCTGCACCATGTTTGCGGTCCAGGCCGATGGTTGCGAAGTCACGACGGTTGAGGGGTTGGCATCGAACGGCGAACTGCACCCGATTCAAGAGGCGTTCCGTGAAAAGCATGGCCTGCAGTGCGGTTTCTGCACTCCAGGGATGATGATCACGGCAGTCCAGATTCTGGAACGCAACCCTTCGCCATCTGAAGCCGAGATTCGAAGCGGGTTGCGGGGCAACTTGTGCCGCTGTACCGGCTACCACAACATCGTCGCAGCCGTTCAGCACGCAGCTGCAAACACGGGAGGTGAGTAGAAATGACAACTGAGACCCTCATTGGCCAGGAGGTTAAGCGCGTCGAAGATCAGGCGCTGATCACCGGTAGAGGCCAGTACATCGATGATCTTCGCCTACCCGGACTGTTGCACATCGCTATCGTCCGAAGCCCATACGGGCACGCAAAGATAAACAACATCGACGTCTCCGCCGCGGCGAACGCGCCGGGCGTAGTCGCCGTATTTACAGGCGCCGATCTTGCCGAGCAACTTGGAAGCCTTCCCGCCGGCTGGTTGCTCGACGAAGAATCGACCGGGATGAAGGCACCGGAGCACCCACCGCTGGCAATCGAGAAAGTCCGATACGTCGGCGACGCAGTCGCGGCAGTCGTAGGAAGTTCGCCCGCGGCCGCCTCCGATGCTGTCGCTCTCGTCGAAGTCGACTACGAGCCTTTGGATGCCGTAACCGATGCCGAGAAGGCAACTGCCGACGGCGCGCCGGTCGTCCACGAAGACGCACCCGGCAACCTCGCATTCGACTGGGCTGTGGGAGCCGGCGATTACGACGCGGCTGCTGCTGAAGCCGATGTGGTCGTCAGCGAGCGCATCGTCAACCAGCGCTTGATACCGAACCCGATGGAAGCGCGCGGCATCATGGCCGACTACAACGGCGGCACCGAGCAGCTGACCATATGGACATCAACGCAGATCCCGCACTTGGTCCGCCTGCTCTTCGCGCTCGTAACAGGGCATCCCGAACACAAAGTCAGGGTCATCGCACCAGATGTCGGCGGAGGTTTCGGCTGCAAGCTCTACCTCTATGCCGAAGAGGTGATCTGCGGCATCATCGCCAAACAACTCGAGCGTCCCGTCAAGTGGATCGAGAGCCGAACTGAGAACTACGTTGCCACGACCCACGGTCGCGACCACATCGCGGATGCTGAGATCTGCGGCACCAAAGACGGCATCGTAACTGGATTGAAGGTTCACGTCTACGCCAACTTGGGCGGCTACCTATCGACTTTCGCTCCGGCCATCCCTACCATCCTGTTCGGATTGATGCTCGGAGGGTGCTACAAGTTCGAAAACCTGTCTTGTCAGGTCAAAGGCGTGTTCACCAACACGACCCCGGTCGACGCGTATCGCGGTGCCGGACGTCCGGAGGCGACGTACGTCGTCGAGCGCATGATGGAGCGCTACGCCCACGAGATCGGGCGCGACGTTCTCGGCGTTCGCCG
>JAAXHR010000116.1:0-11611 GCA_012270805.1 Dehalococcoidia bacterium | reverse complement strand
CTCGGCGTGGGCTTTTCGACCTACATCGAGATCTGCGGCATGGCGCCATCAGCGGTTGCAGGCGCACTGGGCGCAGGCGCAGGTCTATGGGAATCGAGCACCGTCCGTGTCCACCCGACCGGCACCGTGACCGTATTCACCGGCACTTCGCCGCATGGACAGGGTCACGAGACCACCTTGGCGCAGATAACGTCGTCTCGCCTCGGCGTTCCGATGGAAAACATCGAAGTCGTGCACGGCGATACCGAGCGGCACCAGTTCGGCACCGGCACCTTCGGCAGCCGCTCTCTGGCTGTCGGTGGACAAGCCTTGATGATGAGCTTGGACAAGGTCATCGAGAAGGCGAAGAAGATCGCTGCCCACGAGATGGGTGTCGATACCAGACAAGTCAGATTCGAGAACGGCACGTTCTACGTCGAAGACATCCAGGAACGTGAGATACCGTGGGGCGATGTCGCTCTGGGAGCGTACTGGGCGAAGAACCTTCCCGACGGTCTCGAACCTGGCCTAGAAGCTGTGAGCTTCTTCGACCCGCAGAACTTCACTTGGCCGTTCGGAACGCACATCGCAGTCATCGAAATCGACGAAGTGACCGGCGAGACGAAGCTCAACCGCTACGTCGCGATCGACGATGTTGGCAATGTCATCAATCCGATGATTGTGGACGGCATGGTGCACGGCGGCATCGCTCAAGGCATCGGGCAGGCGCTCCAGGAATGCGCGGTCTACTCGGACGACGGTCAATTGCTGACCGGAAGCATGATGGACTACGCGGTACCGACGGCCGAGGACTTCCCGACTTTCGAGACGGGTCGAACCGTAACGCCTACGACGGTAAATTCGCTCGGAGCCAAAGGCGCGGGCGAAACCGGCACTATCGCGGCATCGCCGGCGGTTGTTAATGCCGCGGTCGACGCGCTTAAGCACTTGGGCGTGAAACACTTGAACATGCCATTGAGTCCGGAGAAGATGTGGCGGACCATTCAGGACGCCAAAGAGGAACGTCGAGCACGCCGTTCGGCGGCAGCGAGAAGGGGTAACTGAACATGACAACCGGAGTAACAGATCCTTTCGCATACCACGCGCCCACTACGGTGCGTGAAGCTTCGCAAGCGCTGTCGAGATACCGCGGCGATGCCAAGCTGCTGGCCGGTGGACACTCGCTGATCCCGATGATGAAGCTGCGGATCGCGTCGCCACAGGCCATCGTAGACCTCCGCAACGTCGAAGACCTCAAAGGCGTAAGCGAGACAGATGACGGGGGCCTGATGATCGGCTCGATGACCACGTATCACGAACTGATCACATCGGACCTGGTCAACTCGAAAGCGCAAGCGATCTCCGAAGCCGCGGCACAAGTAGCCGACACGCAAGTGCGGAACTGGGGCACGATCGGTGGATCGTTGGCACACGCTGACCCCGCGGGGGACCTGCCGGCAGTGGCGGTTGCGCTGGATTTCCAGATCCACGCATCCTCTGCCCGGTCGGACCGAACGATTTCTTGCGACCGATTCTTCCGCGGCTACCTCGAGACCGCGCTTCGAGCTAATGAGGTGCTTACCGGCGTCTCGTGTGCTGCGTCAGGCGACGGAAGCGGGTCCGCGTACGTCAAACTCGCCAACAAGGCGTCTCACTACGCGATCGTCGGTGTAGCAGCTGCGATATCGGTCGATGCCGGTGGCGTATGCACCGCGGCACGAATCGGCATCACAGGTTCCGGACCGCACGCTGTAAGATCGCGACGGGCCGAGCGCATATTGGTCGGCAAAGAACTCACTGCAAACGTGATCGCCCGCGCCGCACAACGCGGTGGAGCCGAACTAGCGGGACTGTTCAATGACGATGTCCACGCTTCGGCTGAATACCGCGAAGCGATGACCGAGGTCTACACCGAACGCGCTGTTTCGCTGGCGGCGGAACGAGCTATGGGCTGACGAGGATCGCAACATGGGCTCAAAGCGAATGACCGGCCGAATTGTAGCCGGATTGGTCCTGATCGTCCTTGGAGTGTTGTTCCTCCTAGGGACCTTGAACGTTCTCGACTTCGACGTCGGAGAGATTTTCGGATGGTTCGCATCGATTGTGTTTCTCGCGTTCGGTCTGGGCATCTTGATAGCACGAAGATTCCAGCATGCGTTCTTCCCGATAGTGCTGATCGGCATCGGCCTGTTCATCCTGCTTAACAACCTTGGTGTGGATGCTCTTGATTACTGGCCCATAATCATCATCCTGATCGGCGCCGCCATCATCTTCGGTGGCCGGCGCCGCCGTTCCGGTGGTGGCGAGATCGACATCGGACGAAGTTCCACGACCACGAGCGAGGGCGAACTAGATATTTCCTGTACTCTGGGTGAAGCCAACGAACGGATCGAATCCGACGATTTCAGCGGCGGCAATGTGAATGTGACGATGGGAAACGTGAATTTGGACCTAAGGGCTGCGTCAGTCGCGAATCCGCCAGCGACGTTGAACGCGTCGTTGACTATGGGCGGATTGAATCTGCGGGTGCCGCCTGAATGGGTAGTAAGCATTGAAAACGCCGTAACGATGGGTGAAGCCGAAGACAAGCGCACACGTAGCGACGCAGCGTCTGGCACGCCGCACCTGTTGATTACTGGCAATGTAACCATGGGTAGCTTGATCATCGACGATTAGTCGTCGACATCGCTGTTCCAGGCATATCTATCGATCCTGACTAGCTTGTCTCGAAGATATGTCGTCTGACTCCGAAGAAGCACGCTCACTGATCGTCGACTTGGTTCGGGATTTCGTTCGTCGCGAAGTTGAACCAGTAGCTGACCGATACGATCACGAAGACATCTACCCTGTCGAACTCATCGACACGATGCGTGAGATGGGCCTCTTCGGAATCACGATCCCCGAAAAATATGGCGGGCTAGGGCTGGACCACGTAACTCTCGCCATCGTCTTCGAGGAACTCAGCAAGGGTTGGATGAGCGTCTGCGGACCTATCGGCACGCATCTCTTGATGTCGGCCATAATCTCCGAGCACGGCACCGAAGACCAGAAACAGCGCATCTTGCCGGGCATGGCGACAGGCGAGATTCGCGGTGGACTGGGTTTGACCGAACCAGAAGCCGGTAGCGATGTTCAAGGCATCAAGACCACCGCGACCAGAGACGGCGAAGAGTACGTCCTCAACGGCCGCAAGATGTTCATCACCAACGCCGAGAATGGCAACGCCTACGCTGTCCTCGCCAAGACAGATCCTGATGCTGAACCGGCACATCGCGGTATGAGTTGCTTCATAGTGCGGAAGCCGAATCCCGGACTCTCAGTCGGCCAGCACATCGACAAGTTGGGTTACCGCGGCGTCGACACTGGCGAGTTGCTGTTCGATGATTGCCGTGTCGGTGAGGAAGACCTCATAGGCGGTAAAGAGGGGCGGGGTTTCCATCAGGTGATGGGCGGTTTGGAATCGGGTCGTATTAATGTCGCGGCACGCGCCGTCGGCGTAGCGACCGCCGCGTTCGAGGCTGCAATCTCCTACGCCCAACGCCGAAAAGCATTCGGTGTCCCCATCGCGCAACATCAGGCGATCCAACTGAAGCTTGCCGAGATGGGCACTAAGATCGAAGCCGCCCGCCTGTTGACCATGAGCGCGGCTCAGAAGAAGGACGAAGGCGAACGCGTCGATCTTGCCGCCGGCATGGCGAAGCTATACGCCAGCGAGATATGCGGCGAAGTTGCGATGGATGCGATGCGCATACACGGCGGCGCCGGATACACCAAAGACTTCCCGGTCGAGCGCTACTACCGCGACGCCCCGCTGATGATAATCGGCGAAGGCACCAACGAAGTTCAGAAACTAGTCATCGCCCGAAGGCTGCTTGAGCGGTATCGGGAATAGTTTTTCGCTATCTTTTGCCATTCCCGAGTTGCGAACGTTCATTGATGGGCGACAATGATCTAGTGGACTAACAGCCCTGCCTCACTCTTCGTCTACGAATGCTTGATCTCCTCAAACGCTACTACGGTTACGACCACTTCCGTCCGCTCCAAGAGGAGATCATCTCCAACGTACTAGCCGGCAACGATTCCTTGGTCATAATGCCGACTGGCGGCGGCAAATCTCTTTGCTACCAACTACCCGCGTTGCGTTTGGAGGGCATCACCCTCGTCGTATCGCCATTGATCGCGCTGATGAAGGATCAAGTAGACGGGTTGAAGGGCAACGGCGTTGAGGCAGAGTTCATAAACAGCACTCTCCCCTATGAGGACATGGTCCGAATTCGAGGCGAGGCGTTGCGAGGCAAGATCAAGATACTCTACGTCTCGCCAGAGAGGTTGGCGCTTGAAGGATTCCAGTCCTTGCTCAAGAGCCTGAACGTGAGTCTCGTCGCAGTTGACGAAGCGCACTGCATCTCTGAGTGGGGACACGACTTCCGTCCCGACTACCGCGGTCTAGGTGCACTCCGGCGCAGCATGCCAGACGTTCCCTTCATCGCCTTGACTGCGACGGCGACCCATCGAGTACGAGACGACATCGTTACGCAACTAGGTCTGCAAAACCCTCAACGATTCGTCGCCAGCTTCAATCGGGCAAACCTCAACTACGAAGTTCGGCCAAAGCGAAACTCGTTCGGACAACTCGTTGAGTTGCTGGAAAGCAGAAAAAGTCAGTCCGCGATCATCTACTGTTTCTCACGCAAAGAGACTGAAGAGCTCGCCGCCGATCTGCAAGGTCTCGGCCTGAAGGCTCGCCCTTACCATGCCGGCAAGGATGCTGACGCGCGGCGGCGGACGCAAGAAGAGTTCATCGCTGGCGAGTTCCCGATTGTCGTGGCAACGATCGCGTTCGGCATGGGCATCGACAAACCAGATGTCCGATTGGTCGCCCACTACTCCCTTCCCAAGTCGCTTGAAGGCTACTACCAAGAGACGGGGCGCGCCGGCAGGGATGGCTTGGCCAGCGATTGCGTACTGTTCTACTCATATAGCGACAAGTCTAGGCAGGAATTCTTCATAAATCGCATTGAGGACGATGTTGAACGTAAAAAAGCTAGCGACAAGTTAACCCAAGTCATCGATTACTGCCAATTGCAAACTTGCCGAAGACGGTACCTGTTGGAGTACTTCGGAGATGAAACGGTCTCCAACGATGCGTTTCCGAACAATTGCAAAGGCTGCGACATCTGTCTTTCGCCGCGCGAAGAGTTCGACGCCACCATAATCGCCCAGAAGATACTGTCTGCAATCATCAGGACCGGCGAAAGATTCGGCATTGCGCACGTTGGCGCCGTCTTGCTGGGGAGCAAACGCAAGAAAGTTCTCGAATTGGGTCACGACTCACTCAGTGTCTATGGCATTGTCAACGATCTCGATAGAAACGAAATCAGGGAAATTGCGGGCCAGCTGGTCGCCGAAGGTCTGCTGTATCGGAATAGTGGCGAGTACGCGACTGTTGGTGTGACGGACGCAGGACGACGGTTTTTGCGTGAGCGAAAAACTCTTACACTCTCCAGGCCGAAACGCGCCGAACAGCCACGACGTAAACGAGTTGAACGTACGGAGACGTTGAACGATGAACTGTTTGAACGCCTGCGACGACTTCGTCTCGGGATTGCACGGGAACTCGAGGTTCCGGCATTCGTCGTCTTCAACGATGCCACTCTAAGAGACATGGCAAAACGAATACCCCGAAGCCGTGAAGAGTTCGCGCAGGTTTCAGGCGTCGGAACTGTCAAGCTGCAACAGTTCGGCGACAGATTCATGGCGGGGATTCAGCAATACCTGAAAGAACATCCCGATGCGACTAAGATCGAAAGATCGCCCAACTCCGACCACCCCAGGACCAGTGCAAAACGTGCTGTCAGTCGTGAAGGTTCTACGTACTCGCAGACACGTGAACTTCTGAACCAAGGCATGTCAGCAAGCCAGGTCGCGCATCGACGCGGTCTGTCTATCGGCACTATCGTCAGCCACGTCGAGATGATGGTTTCGAACGGGATCGACGTTGCTTTGGAGCCATCTTTGCCGAGGACGGATCGCATGGTGGTAATCGAGGCCGCGCTTGATCAAGCTGGTGGACCAGAGGCAAAACTGTCAACCGTGTACGAGAATGTCGGAGACGATATCACCTACGAAGACATACGCATCGTCAAAGCTCACCGGGCGCAGTCAAACGGAAAATCACACTAGGCGAGTCGGAAACCGGAGGTTGAAATGTGCCGTAGCATCAAAGTATTGAGAGAACGCGACATCCCCGCCGGCGATGAAGAGATCGCAGCGGCAGCGTTGCAGTATGTCCGGAAAATCAGCGGTTATCGAGCGCCTTCACGAGCGAACGAAGAGGCGTTCAACGCCGCCGTTGATGAAATCACCTTCGCATCGAAGCGACTGCTGAGCTCGTTACGATACGGTGCGCGGGCGTGATGCTTGGGATACACAACAGGCGGCTACTATGACTGATCATTCACATCCCAGCCAGAGCGACATCCTAGTGCTTGTCGGCACCCGAAAGGGTGTATTCATCTTCTCGAGTAACGTTGACCGTAAGAGTTGGGAGATGTCGGGTCCACATTGGGCCGGCTCCGATACCTTCCACGCGGTTTACGACGAGCGCGGCGACGGAAGGCTGTGGGTGGTCAGGAACGATCCGGTGTTCGGGTCAGAGGTCCATTGGAGCGATGACCTCGGCGAGACTTGGCAGAGCTCACAGATAGGCCCCCACGTCGTCTCCGATCCGAGCGTTGAGCTGAATAGTCTTTGGCATGTGACACCTGGTCGAGCAGACGAACCGGATGTTGTGTATCTAGGCGCCGAGCCGGCAACGCTGTTCAAGAGCGAAGATGCCGGCGAGACCTGGAACGAAGTTGAGGGAATAACTTTGCACCCTACCCGCGATCGTTGGATGCCTGGTTTCGGCGGAATGTGTTTGCACAGTATCGTCCTTGATCCAAACTCGAAAGACCGAATGACGGTTGGTGTCTCTGCCGCCGGAGTGTTTGGAACTGAGGATGGCGGCGCTACATGGTCACCGCTGAACCGTGGAGTTCGTGCCGATTTCATGCCGGAACCGTTTCCAGAGGTCGGACAGTGTCCGCACAAAATGCTCGCGCATCCTGCCAAGCCCGACCGGCTTTATCAGCAAAACCATTGCGGAGTGTTTCGAAGCGACAACGGCGGGAGCGAATGGCTCGATATCAGTTCAGATTTGCCGTCGAGGTTCGGTTTGCCGCTAGCTCTCCATCCGCACGACTCAGACACTGCATACGTCTTGCCCGAGGACAAGGTCGTTGGTGATCAACTCGGCGGGGGCATACGTTTTGTCACTGATGCCAAGTTCCGCATATTCAGAACGCGTAACGCCGGGCAGGATTGGGAGCCGTTGACGAACGGTCTGCCGCAAGAAAACGCGTATCTACATGCGATGCGGGATGGAATGGCCACTGACACGCTCGATCCATGCGGCGTCTATGTCGGCACGAGTACGGGACAACTTTTCTTCAGTCGAGACGAAGGCGATAGCTGGGATCTGCTGACCGACTATCTGCCACCGATAAACTCTGTTGAAACGGTCGTAATCGTGTAGGCAGTCTCCGCGACAATTCAGCGTTGCTTTAACCGTTGCCGCGCTTCGAATGTTGTGAGTTCTACCATGGCCGCGAGGCCTTCGCCTTTTCCCATGGAAAGCTGGCGGCCGAATATCGTGTGAACGATGTCGGGCGGAACATTGGCTACTTGGTCTAGAGGCTGACCGGACATCGTTTCGTCGAGAATCGCGCCCATGGCACGGGCGGAGATGCCGAGAGGATTTTCGACGGCGTAATGGAACTTCAACGTGCCGTCGTCTTGATCTTGCGCCCAGACAAACGCCTCTGACTCGCACTTGGGCACCCGGCGATTTTCAGGAAATGGGCGCGTAGATATTGTCTCTGGGACTTCCAAGAATTCGTCCGACAGTTCGAGAAGATATTGCGCGCGTTCCACCCTATCGAGAGAATCGAGTTCCGCGAGCATTTCAGCGAGCGGACTTGGGATGTTATCCATCGGACTAGTGCATCTGACCGTCTGAACAACGCGGGCACCGCATTGTTGGTACCCGCGTTAAATTTCGTTTCCGGATCGGCCTACTTCTCTATCGGGACACCGACGGAGTTGCCCCACTCGGTCCAGCTGCCGTCGTAGTTCTTGACGTCGCCATAGCCCAGCAGGTTGGTGAGAACGAACCAGGTGTGGCTCGACCTCTCGCCGATGCGGCAGTAGACGATGACATCATCGTCGGACGACAGGCCGGCGTTACCTTCGTAGATATCTCTCAGCGCCGAAGCGTCCTTGAATGTGCCGTCTTCGTTAGCCGCAGATGCCCAAGGGACGTTGGCAGCGCCGGGGACATGGCCGCCGCGGACCGCGCCTTCGTTCGGGTAGTCGGGCATATGGAGCCGCTCACCGCGGTATTCTTCGGGGCTACGGACATCGATCAACTTGCCGGAACTTCCGATGTGCGCCAAGACATCGTCGCGGAACGCCCGAACTTTCGAGTCGTCTCGCTCAGGGGCCGAGTAGTCTTCCGCCGCAACGTCCGGCACTTCACGCGTCAGTTCGCGGCCTTCGGCTTCCCACTTCATGCGTCCGCCATCCATGATCTTGGCGTTGGCGTGCCCAAACAACTGGAATATCCAGAGCGCGTAGCACGCCCACCAGTTGCTCCGGTCACCATAGAGCACGACGGTCGTGTCGTTCGAGATGCCTTTCGACGACATCAGGCTGGCAAAGCCATCGCGGTCAAGGTAGTCACGGCGGAGGGGATCGTTGAGATCCGCCGCCCAGTCGATCTCGACTGCGCCGGGGATGTGTCCTGACGGGTACAGCAAGGGGTCCTCGTTCGACTCGACGATCCGTACGCCGTCGTCGTTGCTATGATCGGCGACCCAGTCGGTCGACACGAGCGCGTCAGCGTTGGCATAGCCCCTGGAGTTGATTTCAGACATAGTTTTTGCTCCTGAATGGACTTCGTGCGGATCATTCACTGCATACGCCTAAGCCTGCTATCGGTTCGGCGGTCACGCGCACAACCTCGCACGAGTTTGGTCTAGTTCGCTCTCGGTTGATTCTATGCTAAAGAGGTTTGCGAAGTTTACAAACGCTTCACGGCGCGTAACCGCGTCGGCGAGGGATAGTGGCCGAAACATCCACGGAGCTTAGAAGAACGAGAGCGGTCCGGCGGAACCGATTCTCGATCGTTTCGCTCATTCCCACCGTCTATGCACCAGCATTTCTGCTATCCGTCGGTCAAGGCGTGTTGATCCCGGTGTTGCCGGTATTCGCCAAGGACGAATTTCTCGCGACTGAGGCGTTGATCGGACTCGCTGTTGGTGCCAAGCATCTCGGGACTCTTGCCTTCGATGTTCCCGCCGGGATCCTCGTTTCACGCTTCGGAATGTGGCGAACGATGCTGGTCGGAATCCTTTTGTTCGCTGTTGCCGCGGTTGCGGCGGCGAACAGCCCGAACTTCGGTCTGCTGTTCGTATCGAGATTCGCCGCGGGAGCTAGTTTCGCATTTTGGATGATTTCACGGCATGCGTTCATCGCCGGAGCAGTGCCCATCCGGCACCGAGGGAAGGCACTTTCGCTGTACGGGGGAGTGGGTCGCATCGCCGCCATCATCGGACCGATTCTCGGAGGTGTGCTTGCAGAATACGTCGACATCCGAGCACCTTTCTACGTGCAGGCTGTGATAGCGGTGATGACCGGCATATTCGTTCTATACGCCATGAAAAGGTCCGGCGGCGACAACGTAGAACCGCAAGGACATCGCAATGTCCTAGCGAGCATTGGCTCTACCATGGTGCTACATCGGAAAGACTTCATGACTGCCGGACTTGTCGCCGTCATTCTCCAGTTCATCCGCGCCGCCCGTGAGTTCTTGATACCGGTTTGGGGTGACGAGATGGGCCTTAAGACCGACCAGATCGGCTACGTCGCAAGCGTGTCGTACGCCGTCGATTCGACGATGTTCCCGATTGTGGGCTGGACGATGGATCGCTTCGGCAGGAAGTATGTCGGTGTTCCAGCACTGCTGATCATGGGACTCGGTCTATCCCTGCTACCATTCGCCGACGGCATTGCGATGCTCATGGTCGCTGGCGTATTGGCCGGTCTCGGCAACGGATTGAGCAGCGGTTTCGTCCTCACCCTGGGCTCGGATTTGGCGCCTCTCAAAGACCCCGGCGAATTCTTAGGAGTTTGGCGGTTCATATCCGATGTCGGAGGAGCAACAGGGCCGCCATTGATCGGCGGCATCGCGCAGATTATGGCGTTGGCATCCGCTACATGGTTCACTGGCGGAGTCGCCGGCATAGGCGCGCTAGCGCTCATTACGCTGGTCAAAGAGACAGTCACCAGGCGGCGATTACGGCGGAGACGGAGGTGAATTCACCAGTTTCGCCAACTTGAATCAAATAAGCAGTTCGACTCGAGATATTGTTGCTTTCGAGAACCTTCGATCCGACAGGTGATAGGTTTCGCGACAGTTTTAGAAGAAAGAGTGTATGGATTGCCAAAAGTTAGAGAAGCGATACGGCTTGTTGAGCAGGATGGTTGGCGTTTGGCACGAACGCGTGGAAGCCATAGGCAGTACAAACACCATCAGAAACCGGGAACGGTTACAATCGCTGGGCACCGCACTCCGATGTGCCATCTGGCACCTGGCATAGCATTATGAGACAAGCCGGCATCACTCGAGGAGACATAAGATGAATTCCAGTTATGTGGTGATAATTGAAAAGGGCCCCACGAACTTCGGTGCCTACCTGCCCGACTTACCTGGATGCGTAGCGGTAGCAGACACAGAGGCAGAAGTTTGGAAACTCATTGTAGAAGCTGTCAATCTGCATGTTGAGACGATGCAGGAAAACGGCGAATCGATCCCTGAACCACAGTCGTCCGCTCGAGTGTTGGAAGTCGAAATTCCAGCCGTAACCGCGGTTTAAGCGTGACAAACAGAAAGATCTTCTAGCAGGGCTTTAGCCTACTCCTTCATCCTCCAACAGCGCGTGCAGATCGCGGATACACGCCGAGTCGGCTTCTAGGTCTCGACCATCCACCCACTCTTTTCTTTCGGCGCTCATTCCCTCGACTGCTCCCGCGGCTACAACGTCTCTGACCATCTGTTTGGCCTCTTCGACGCTAGGCAGGAGGTTGACGCCTCTTTTGAGAGAGAGCGCGGCAATTAAGCCGTAGCCACCCCAGTTCGAGCAGCTGGCGATGATGAGTTCCGTAGTGGTGGTGACGCATGGATTTTTGGGCAGGAATTCATGATCGATCGTCGGAATTACGTTCTGCAGGTTGCCCATGCCGATTTCGTTGCCGCCGTCGCCGATGCCTATCGAGTACGGGTGCTGATCGAAGAGATGATCGATCTTAGCGTTGTATGGGGTGAGGCTAACGCCACGCATGTTTCGGTACGTGCCGTCGCCGATCAATCCCGCGCGCTCTATGGCCACCAGCGCAGAAGGCGAGTGCTCCTGAACAAGTTCGTTGGCGAAGTTGGCAGACTCGAAGTGATTTGTGATGGGAAACTCAATGACTTCGTGCGAAGCGATAGATCTGACAACATCGGACGACAACTCGTCGGTGACGTATGCGA
>JAAXHR010000085.1 GCA_012270805.1 Dehalococcoidia bacterium | reverse complement strand
GACGGCATATTTCGTTTCACGCCGCGTTGAATCAATCGCTCAACTTCCTCGCGCCAGCCCGCGACAAACATCTCCTCAACGCGTTTCTCGACTCTGGCGTGGAGCAACTCTCGAGGCGCGTCCAACCCAATTACCAATGCATCATAAGGCGGTTCCGTACTTTTACTGGCCCCACCCATCGCGTCGCCAGTAGCCACTGCCCTCTCGATAGCTCTGATCAACCGTCGCGGATTCAGGATTTCGACCTTCTCGACACCGCGCGCGCTGGTGGCATGCAAACGAGCTTGGAGAGCCTCCAGACCCTGATCACTTAGCAGGTTCTCCAATTCTTCCCTTAAGGCGGGGTTAGGGGGTATGTTTGGCACTTCCCAACCCTCGAGCAATCCCCAGATGTACTGTCCTGAACCGCCAACTAAAATCGGAAGCTTTCCGCGGTAAGCGATGTTCGAGATTGCATCGCCCCCATCTCTCAGGAATTCGCTCAAACTGTAGCCTTGATGCGGATCAAGTATGTCGATGAGATGGTGTGCGATGCCCTGACGTTCAGATCGGTCGGGTTTCGCAGTGCCAATGTCCATTCCTCGATAGAAGAGACGCGAATCGGCGTTTACCACCTCGCCATTGAAACGTCGGGCAATTTCAATCCCTAGCGAAGTCTTGCCAGTCGCAGTCGCGCCGATTACAGATACAACGCCGAGGGGATTGGACCGCGATTTAGTTTCGGACACCCTGAATTTATCTAGTCGCCGCCCCGGATTCGGCCATGATCGAAACCATCTTCGAAAACTCAGCGTCGTTCAGACTCGCACCACCGACCAGAGCACCATCGACTGCAGGGCTAGCAACGATCTGCTCAATGTTGCTCGCATTGGTGCTGCCGCCGTATAGAACCCGCATCCCATCCGCGACATCTTGGTCGTATACATCGCATACCTCCTCACGTATCGATGCGGCCATGTACTCGATCTGACCGATCGTTGCCGAGACGCCGGTACCGATCGCCCATATAGGTTCGTATGCGATAACAACGTGCGAAGGGTTCACTACACCCGTCAATCCTTGTCGAACCTGCCGCCGCACGTAGCGTTCAGCCCGACGTCGCTCGCGTTCAACATCGTTCTCGCCAACGCAGACTATCGCCGTCATCTCGGCGTTCACCACCGCCGAAGCCTTTGCAGCGACCGTCTGATCAGTCTCGCCATAGTATTGCCGGCGTTCGGAATGACCCACGATTACGTGGCTCACCAGTCCACGCAACATTTCGACGGAAACCTCGCCCGTGTATGCTCCGTTGGGATACTGATTGACGTTCTGAGCTCCAAGCATGACAGTAGTGTGGTGAACCACGCTATAGACCGCAATGAGGGACGTGAATGGGGGACAAAGAACCACGTCAACCTCGTCTGCATCGTCTACGATGCGACAGATTGACTGCGACAGAGCCACGCCTTCCTGCGGCGTGGTGTTCATTTTCCAGTTGCCCGCGATCAGCGGTTTGCGAATCGTCAAATTCCGCTCTGAGCCTTATCCCGAATTGAGCGCAATGGATCAGTTCCGCAATATCCACCGCGCAAACTAACAATAAACCCACATCAGTAATACGTCAACCACCTATTCACCGAAAATCTGCGACGAATCGTACAGCCTTGTGCAGTTACCACTCGGATCGCTCTCTAATGGTGTGCAAAGCCGCGATTCCAGGTAACGTCTTGCCTTCCAAGAACTCCAACGACGCGCCTCCGCCAGTGGAGACATGCGTGACCGCGCCAGCGATTCCCAACGAGTTGATAGCTTCAACGGTTGAACCGCCACCAGCCAGCTTGAATGCTGACTCGTTATCCGAGATCGCAGAGGCGATCAATTTCGTGCCGCCAGAGAATGCCTCCCATTCGAACAGTCCCATCGGCCCGTTCCACACGATCTTCTTAGCTGACGATATCGCAGCTACATAGGCCGCGATCGTTCGAGAGCCGATGTCCAAGACGAACCCCGACTTTGGCACCGCATTTGCCGCAGTCTCAAAGCATCTCGAATCTTGATCGAATTCTTCAGCAACTATCACATCAGTAGGAAGGTGCAACTTCTCGACGACAATCGTATCCTGAAGCAGTTCCCTAGCCGCCTTCAACTCATCGTCATTTACCTCTACGGAGCCCACAGATTGGCCTTGCGCCGCAAGCATCGCCGATACCATGCCGCCGCCGATCAAGACGGCATCGACATTCGGCGCTAGATTCTTCACAACTCCCAGCTTGTCGGCAACCTTCGAGCCGCCGAGGACCGCCACCGCGGGACGCTCGTCAGAATCGACTGCGCGTTCGAGCGCGACGATCTCGGCTCGCATCAGCAACCCAGCATAGGTTGGTAGCAAATCAACGACGCCGACTATCGACGCATGGGCACGGTGCGACGCGCCAAAAGCATCGTTCACGAAGATATCTGCCAGAGATGCCAGCGAATTCGCAAAATCTGCATCATTGGCTTCCTCGCCCGAATCGAATCGCAGATTCTCGAGCATCGCGACATCGCCGTTACTCAACGCGGCAACAACTTGATCAGCATCTCCACCGACTGGGCCATCCGCGTATCTGACATCGGCACCGAGTACCTCGGACATCCGCGCCCGTACCGGCTCGATTCGCATTTCCGGGACAATCTTGCCCTTCGGACGTCCCAAATGCGAACACAGTACCACTTTCGCACCCCGGCTTCGCAGCAGTTCTATCGTGGCCACCGAGGCATGGATACGGCTGTCATCCGCGATACGTGTAGTTCCGGGTTCGAACGTCACATTGAGATCGGCCCGCAACAGCACGCGCTTACCGCTGACCTCAACATCCTCGATCATTGGCAGTCTGGATGTCAATGAACTGTCTCCAAGCCCTAAAAGCGTAAACGTCAAACTAATTCAACTGACTNNCCACCCGCATCAACCGCCATCTCAGTCAGATCTGAGATATGGGAAGGATCGATGACGCGCTGCATGTACATCTCACCCGCCCGGCGCATAATCGAAGGATCTGTGACGGTGTCGAACAGAAATGCCGTCGCCAAGTTCTTCTTCTTAGAAATGATGCGACCCTGCTGGACCGGGTCTCGTTCTTGCGAAGCGAACATCGCCTGGTAGTCGGCTACCAGTTGCTTAACCACTCCGACGCTCTCACCGAACTGTCGCATCGCCGTTCGACGCTCAGACTCGAAATCGTCGTCAAGTATGGCTGCCATCTCTGCCGATGCGCCGTAAAGCGATCCGACACGCTTCTCAAGCATGTCGATGTAATCCGCAACACTTACGGACAGCCCCTCTTGGAACGAAACGTCGAGGTATTCGCCCTCACATCGATTCAGAACGGCGTCGTCTATGATTTCCAATGCGGTGCTGACACGCTCTAACGGCTCTCCCTCGTCGCACAGCTGAAATAGCGACAGTCGCGCCAAAGCATGTAAGCCATCGCCGGTGTTTATCGCTTGCGACGGCCCCCATTTCCACCAGACCGACGCCCTGCCCAACCGCTCGGTATTCCCATCTTGAACATCGCCATGAATCAACCCGAAGTTGTGCATTAACTCCACGGAGATTGCATACTTCAACCCGATCGAGTAGTCGCCGTGCAAAGCTTGAGTGACTGACAGCAGCAACGAACCATGCAGCCGGCGCTCGGAAGGTCGCGACTCGACAGAACTGTGTTCGTCATCGTGCCCCAACTGCCACGCCATCATCTGGTAGATTTCGAGGTCTCGACCTGCGAAAAACGCACGGATCGCGTCTTCGAGGCGATCTTCGGCCTCTGCCGGGAGCAAAACAGCCGATTCATGTGCCGAATTCATAGCTTATCCACCGCCAATGCGGTCTCAATCTCACCAGCCGAAATCGGCCCTTCACGCAGTATACGAACCACTCCATCAACGACTTGAACCACGGTTGAAGCTGCCGACGCATCTCCGCATTCGCCGATGACGAGTGCATCCAACTCAATTCCCATCGATTCATCTACAACTCGCCAATCCTTCGATGGCGGTTCGCCGGATATGTTGGCGGAGGTTCCGGTGATCCCGCGTTTCGCTTCAGAGATCAGATACCGCGCCAAGTCATGATCCGGCATGCGCAACCCGACAGTGCCCAGTCCGCCCATCAGCACGTCAGGCACCTCATTATTCGCCTCAACCACTATCGTCAACGCACCCGGCCAGAACTGTTCCGCCAGGACATGAGACGCGGCGTTGAAGCCCGATGTGAACGCTTCGACTTGCGAAATCTCTGAGATCAGAACCGGCATCGGCGTTGTTGCGGGTCGTTGTTTGATTTCAAACGCCCGTCGGATCGCCAGTTCGTTCATCGCATCCACTCCCAACGCGTAGAAAGTGTCAGTGGGAAACGCGATCACACCACCAGATTTGACCGCTTCGACGGCGGTACTCAAGTCAATCTGTTCCAAGGGTCGGATAACCCGCTTTCGCCTATCTAAATCCGTGCCAACCAATATCGTACACCGCCCGATGACACATTCATACACCGAGACTGACCACACCGTCGCAAGCATTAGAATCCAAATGTGCCGCACCCTTCAACATGACCAGCGCCAAAACCGAATCCCTGTCCCACCGCGTCGCCACGTCCGACGACATCGAACTGAACACGTACCTCGAAATCGCCGAGGGCGAGCGGCTAGGCGGCGAATCTCCCGGCGTTCCGGTCCGCACCGAATCGATTGTCATCCTCGATTTCGGCTCCCAGTACAGCCGTCTGATCGCCCGACGCGTCCGCGAGGCCAACGTCTACTGCGAAATCATTCCATTCGATGCCGGACCTGACATCCTGCACCTGCAAGACGTCAAAGGCATCATCCTCAGCGGCGGCCCGAACAGCGTCTATGAGAACGGCGCTCCTCTGATCCCTTCATGGGTTTTCGATGCTGGGGTTCCGGTCCTCGGCATCTGCTACGGAATGCAGGCGTTGGCGCACCAACTCGGCGGATCTGTCATCGCCGGCGTCGAACGCGAGTACGGCCACGCGTTGCTCCACCTGAACGGTGCTACGCACGCGCTCTTCAAGGGCCTCGACACCTCCGTACCAGTTTGGATGAGCCACGGCGACCGCATCTCCGAGATGCCGCCAGGATTCCTCTCCCTCGCCTTCTCCGAGAACTCGCCCTGTGCCGTAATGGGCAACGAAGCGATGCGCGCATACGGCATCCAGTTCCACCCTGAAGTGACCCACACCCAGCAGGGCGACCAGATAATCCGCAACTTCGTGCATGGCATATGCGGCGCCTCTGGCTCATGGACGCCCCGCAACTTCGTACGCGACTCCATCTTCCGTATTCGACAGCAAGTCGGCGACGGCAAAGTGGTATGTGCGCTTTCCGGTGGTGTCGATTCCTCCGTGGCGGCTGCGTTGATTCACCGCGCTATCGGCGACCG
>JAAXHR010000419.1 GCA_012270805.1 Dehalococcoidia bacterium | reverse complement strand
AACGTCTATGTATGGACGCCCCAGCATCAGCGGGAACAGCAAGCTCAAGATCACGATCGTTACCAAGTTGTCAATCAGATACGCGATGAGCCGACGGCAGAAACCAGCAGGCGGACCGAAGCGCGACAAGGCACGAGGATGACGATCGTCGTCTGCTTGTTCAGTTTCGGTGTAGAAGGGAGGCCGCTGGTATTCCCGTTCGATCGTCGGTTCTTCGGTTTGGGAAGGTCGCCCTTGCCAAGGCGGATCGCCGGCGCCTGCGGAATCAGAAGCCACGTCTGACCACTCAAGTTCGGCATCGGATTTGGCTTCCACAGAATACTGGCCCGTTTCAGTCGGCTGTGGGCGCTGGATCGGCTGCCTAAACATAATCGAGCGCAGATCATCTTCGTGCGGCGGAGTAACTGATGGACCTTCAGACCCGTCTCGCTCATCCGCTTCGTCGTGGTTTGTCGAATCACGCATAGGTCAATTATGCGAAACATATAGCGACCCGTGCGACAATTGGGCTATATCCACCGAACCATCAGTCATATTGGAGTGCTCGCCATGGCCGCATCGCAACCCACCGCACCCTCCTACGCCGGAAAGGTGCGCGCCCCTGAGTTTCCTGACGGTCTAGAGTGGATCAACACGCGCCAACCAGTCGCACTATCCGATCTGCGCGGCAAGATCGTTATCCTCGATTTCTGGACCTACTGTTGAATTAACTGTATGCACATACTTCCGCAGTTGCGGAAGCTGGAGAAGAAGTACGCTGACACATTGTTAGTGATTGGTGTCCACTCGGCTAAGTTCGACACCGAGAGAGCGACTGAGAACGTCCGCGCCGCCGTGAGCCGATACAACGTAAACCACCCCGTCGTGAACGATGTCGAGTTACGGGTAATGTCAGCATTTGCCGCACGCGCTTGGCCGACACTGATGTTCATCGATCCGGAAGGCAAAGTTATCGGAAGGCATGAGGGAGAATTCCAGCTGGATGCGATGGATCGCGTGCTTACTGCTATGGTCGACGAGTTCGACCAGGCCGGAGTGTTGAACCGTGACCCCGTCCCATTCGAATATGGTTCTGAAGCAAAAAGCCATGGTTCGCTGTCGTTCCCCGGCAAGATACTCGCCGCAGACGACGGCTATCTCTACATCGCCGATTCCAATCATCACCGCGTCATTGTCGCATCTGAAGACGGCAAAGTCAGCGACATCGTTGGTGACGGCAAAAGCCCACTGGCACTCGAATCTTTCGACCCACCGCCCGGCGTATTGAACCCGATCGGGAGCGACTGGGATTTCGATTTTCCGTTGTTTGACAATCCACAGGGAATGGCTCTTGCCGGAGAGATTCTGTATGTTGCCGATGCAGGGACCCACACCATCCAACGTGTCGATTTGGCGTCGCACACGGTTTCAGTCATTGCGGGCACCGGAGAACAGTCGCTCATCCGTCACTCCGGCGGCGAGGCGATAGCATTTCCGCTTAATTCTCCATACGACCTTGAGTACGCCGACGGAGTGCTTTACATCGCGATGGCCGGCGCACATCAGCTTTGGCAGATGGATATCGCTGCCGGGATGACCGAGCCATTCGCCGGCACGGGTGCCGAAAACATCGTCGACGGCAAGCGTTTGGAAGCGTTGCTCGCACAACCGTATGGTTTGGCCCTTGACGGCAACAACCTATTTTTCGCAGATTCCGAAACCAGCGCGATCAGGGTTGCGAAGATCGGTGCCGGCGGACGTGTTGTGACTCTTACCGGCACCGGACTTTTCGCGTTCGGCGATCGCGATGGCATTGGCAAAGACGCGGTGCTACAGCATCCACAAGACGTGGCAATGGCGCCAGGCGCGATATACATCGCCGATTCATACAACCACAAGATCAAACGAATGGAGTTGAGCACTCTTCGCATTACAACAGTCGCGGGCGATGGAACTCAAGGCAGAACCGATGGTGATGCTCTCAGCGCGAGCTTCGATGAACCGGCCGGTATTTCGTATCGCGACGGCATCGTTTATGTCGCAGACACGAACAACCACAGCGTTCGCAGACTCGATGTCGAGACGGAGACCGTCGACACCATCGAACTTGTGGGCGCCTGAAGGGACTGATGTGGCGAATCGTTTAGCGCAAGAGACGTCCCCGTATCTGCTCCAACACAAGGACAATCCCGTCGATTGGTTTCCATGGGGCGAGGAAGCGCTGTCACTCGCCAAAGACCTCGACAAACCAATTTTCCTCAGCGTCGGCTACTCCGCGTGTCACTGGTGCCATGTCATGGAGCGGGAGTCGTTCGAAAACGCCGAGATTGCTGCATTGATGAACCAACTTTTCGTAAACATCAAGGTTGACCGTGAGGAGCGGCCTGACGTTGACTCGATCTACATGTCGGCGGTGCAGTCGATGACAGGACATGGCGGTTGGCCGATGTCGGTTTTCATGTCTCCGGACGGTGCGCCGTTTTACGGCGGGACGTACTTTCCGAGCGAGGACCGAGGCGGGATGCCGTCGTTTCCGCGGGTTTTGGCGGCGGTTGCTGAGGCGTACCGTGATCGACGTGGAGAAATCGTCGAGAGCGCAAAGCGAATCGTCAACACAATCTCGGCGCAATCACGAGCCCAGATGAGCATTGAGCCGATTGCGCAGTCGATGTTTCACTCTGCGTATCGCCATTTGGCACCAGAGTTTGACTGGCAGAACGGGGGTATTGGCCTGCAACCGAAATTCCCTCAGCCGATGATGTATGAGTTTCTTTTGACGCACTCGAAGTTGCAGGGCAACGATCCTGCGTACGACTTTGTGGATCTCACGCTGACCAAGATGGCGCGCGGCGGCATCTGCGATCAGATTGGTGGCGGTTTCCATCGATACTCAGTCGACTCGGTGTGGCTCGTGCCTCACTTCGAGAAGATGCTGTATGACAACGCGCAGTTAGCAAGCCTCTATCTCCACGCATGGCAGCGAAGCAGAAATTCTGACTTCCGAAAAGTAGTGGAAGAGACGCTGAACTATTTGGATCGTGAGATGCGGCACCGTCATTCAGGTGCGTTTTACTCTGCGACCGACGCCGACTCAGAGGGCGAGGAAGGCAAGTTCTTCGTTTGGCAAACGGCAGACGTCGAGAAGGTGCTGGGTAGTGAACTCGGGCGCGTCGCAAAGATGTATTGGGATGTGACGCGATTCGGCAACTTCGAGGGGCAAAGTATCTTGTCGATGCACCGATCCGACGAATCGATCGCGACAGAACTTAATTTGTCGGTTGAGGAACTGATATCCAAGATCGACGAGGCGAAGCGGTTGCTATACGCTGAACGGCTCAACCGCGTTCCACCGCTGACCGATGACAAGGTGATCACGTCGTGGAACGCGTTAGCGCTGCGCGCATTTGCAGAAGCCGGAGCGGCATTCGGCCGCGATGATTGGATCAACGTCGCGGTCAAAAACGCAGGGTTCATATTTGAGCGATTGATCCGCGCAGACGGTCGATTGATGCGCAGCTGCAAGGCCGACACAGATTCTGTCCCAACTATCCCGGGGTTCTTGGAGGACTACGCGTATCTAGCAGATGCGTTGACCCATCTCTACGAAGCCACGTTTGACCTCAGGTGGTTGGAC
>JAAXHR010000247.1 GCA_012270805.1 Dehalococcoidia bacterium | reverse complement strand
CCACGGTGTCGCGAACGGCCGGCCTTGCCGAGCTTGATGTTCTTGTGATCCGGGTTGGACACAACACCGATTGTGGCTTTGCACTCTTGCCGGACCTGACGCATCTCGCCCGAAGGCAGCCGCAGAAGAATGAACGACCCTTCGTGCGCCATGACCTGAGCACCGGTGCCGGCACCTTTTGCGAGCTGGCCGCCGCTTCCGGGGGTCATCTCGATGTTGTGAACCATCGTTCCCTGCGGGATATTCATCAAAGGTTTGGCGTTGCCGGGCAAGTCCAGAGCATCGGGTCCAGCTTCGACCTTGCGACCAACTGTGAGCCCTTGCGGCGCTACGATGTACGATTTCTCTCCATCTTCGTATCGGATCAAGGCGATCCGTGCGCTACGGTTGGGGTCGTACTCGATCCCCAAAACTTCCGCTACTCCGGATCGTTCGCGCTTGAAGTCCACCATTCGGTATCGGCGCTTGTGACCACCACCGCGGCGTCGGACAGTAATACGTCCCTTGTTGTTGCGCCCGCCCTTTTTCACTATCGGCGCGAGGAGCGATTTTTCAGGACGTTTCTTGGTAATGTCCGAAAAGTCGTCGACAACGTTGTTTCGACGACCGGGAGATGTGGGTTTATGTTCTTTCAATGGCATATCTGCAGATCCGTAAACTATGCGCCCTCGAACAGCACGATCGTGTTCCCGGGAGCCAAAGTGACGATTGCGCGCTTGACATCGGGACGCTTCTTCTCGCGGAAGCCGCGTCGCTTCATTTTGCCTCGCCGACGATAGGTGCTGACCGAAACTACCTTCACATCGAACGCCCACTCTACGGCGCGAGCGATGTCGTACTTTGTTGCCTTCATGTCAACGTCGAACACGTAACGGTTCTGCTCATTAAGCAGCGTTGACTTTTCCGTAATTACCGGTCTTTGGAGAGTTCTAGCGATCTTCATCACACGGCCTCCGTCGGAACTTTGGCATCGTCCCAAAGGCTATCGATACGTTCAACCGCGCCACGCGTAGCCACGATGTTTCCTGCCGATACCGCACTGGTCGCATTTAGTCCGTCGGCGTAGGTAACATCGACGCGCTCGGCGCCTCGGACAGATAGAACCAGATTGGGTTCGTTTTCTTCAACCACTAACAAGGTTGTGCCTTTTAGGCTTAGCGAGGCGATTAAATTGACGACCTCTTTAGTCCTAGGCGCGTCCAACTCGAATTCTTCGAGCACGGTCAAGCGTTCTTCGCGAACCTTGTCACTCAAGGCGACTCGCAACGCTTGTTGGCGCATCTTTTTGGGTAATCGCTGCCTGTAGCTGCGGGCGTGGGGACCGAATATGACGCCCCCACCGACCAACGTTGGAGATTTTCGACTGCCGAGGCGTGCGCGGCCGCTGTGTTTCTGAGCGCGCAGTTTGCGGGTGGAGTATGAGACCTGCCCGCGCGTCTTGGTTTCGTGCGTTCCTTGACGCCGATTGGCAAGTTGCGCTACTACGACCTGTTGCAACAGCGCGTCGTTCGACGGAGCGGACCAAACACGATCGCTGACATCGACGCTGCCGACAACGTCGCCGTTCCTGTTTTTGACTGATAGTTCCATCGCCAGTTCTGCCTCAACCCTGTTTTTCGATGCGTACGAGGCTGTTACGTGCGCCCGGCACCGCGCCTTTAACTAATATGTAGTTTTGTCCAGCGTCGACACCGGCCACTTCCAAACCGCGCGTGGTCACGCGACGATCACCCATGTGACCAGCCATGCGTGTGCCGGGCCATACTCGTCCGGGGAAGGTTCCCGCACCTACAGAGCCAGGAGCTCGATGCCGATCAGACTGACCATGAGTCTTTGGTCCGCCAGCGAAGCCGTGACGCTTGACTCCTCCCTGGAAGCCTTTGCCCTTTGAGGTTCCGGTCACCTTTATGGCATCGCCTTCGGAGAACACGTTGGCCCGGATTTCCTGACCAACTTCGTATTCGCCGAGATCTGAGACTTTGAACTCCTGCAGATGTCGGTAACTGCCGTTCGCCCGTTCGAAATGCCCGCGCATCGGCATGTTGACCTTTTTAGCCCGCATGAACCCGACCTGCACAGCCTGATAGCCATCGCGTTGCTCAGTCTTGACTTGCGTAACTATGCACGGACCAACCTCGACCATGGTCACCGCGCTTGAATGCCCTTCCTCGTCGTAAATCGTTGTCATGCCGATCTTGCGACCGAGCAATCCGGGCATGGATTGAGGCGCTTCCGGAACGGCGATGTCGTCCGCGATTGCCGTCTCTCCGTCAACTATTTCTTGTTCTTGCGTCGTCATCTCAGCCGTTCATTTCAAAAAGCCGAGCGCCCCATTTGGGTCGCTACGGCTCTATTGAATTACTTTTACGCTGACCTCCACGCCATTCGGGACGTTGAGTCGTTGGAGCACGTCCATCGTCTTGGAGCTCGGTTCCACAATATCGACTAGTCGCTTGTGGAGCCAGAGTTCGAAATGTTCGCGTGAATCTTTGGTGATGTGGGGCGATCGGATGACCGTGAAACGCCGGCGACGCGTAGGCATCGGCACTGGCCCTGAAATCTGCGCGCCGGTCCGAGTCGCAGCATCCAAGATCTGCTCTGTAGCCTGCTCCAGCAACGGGGCATCGTAGCCCCGAAGCATTATTCGCATCTTGCCAGTCGCCATAGTAATTTCGCCTATCTCTCCAAAGTTTCCAAAACATGCTTGGGCATTACACCGTAGTGATCCAATTCCATGTTGAAATCACCGAAACCCGACGTCAACGAACGAAGGTCTGTCGAGTAGTTGAAAGTCTCAGAGAGCGGAACGTATGCCATTACACTGCCGATTCCCGCCTGGCCTGGTTTGGGCTCAACGGTCTCCATTGATTGGATCTTGGCCCGGCGCGAGTTCAAGTCCCCTATAACGGTTCCTAGCATTTCTGCTGGCATGACAACCTCTTGCCGCATGATCGGTTCTAGAAGTTGCGGCGAAGCTTTGTGCATGGCGGCCTTGAACGCCAACGAACCAGCGATCTGAAACGCGAGTTCGGACGAATCGGTGTCGTGTTGAGCACCATCTGTGAGAACCGCTTTGACGTCGACCACCGGATATCCTGCGACGACTCCCGAAGCGGCGGCTTCGCGGAAACCCTTTTCGATTGCGGAGTACCATTCGGTGCTGAGGGTTGCGCCAGTGATCTCGCTCTCAAATTCGAGACCAGAGCCACGCGGCAACGGTTCGATGCGTAATGAACAGACACCGTATTGACCACGCCCGCCAGTCTGGCGAACAAAGCGGCCTTCCGCCTCTGCGATCAATCCGATCGTTTCGCGATATGCGACTCTTGGCCGTCCCCGGTTGCATGAAACGCCGTATTCAAGCTTCATACGGTCAAGGATGATCTCGAGATGCAGCTCCCCCATGCCTGCAAGCAGAAGCTGGCCGCTCTCGTCATCAGTCGAGAGAATCAGGGTCGGATCTTCGTCGACCAGTTTCATCAACGTTGCAGTCAACTTGTCTTTGTCGTTACGACTTTCCGGCTCTATGGAGATCGACAGAACCGGTTCGGGGAATTCGATCTGCGCCATCGCCACGGGCGCGTTGACAGCGCACAGAGTGTGTCCGGTTTTGGTCGATTTCAGGCCGATGGCGGCGACGATTTCGCCCGCTCCGGCCTCGTCGACCGGCTCGCGGACATCTGCACGCATCCGCAAGAGACGTCCGATGCGTTCTCGACCACGCGTAGATGGGTTATATACCGACATTCCGCGCTTTAGCACACCGGAGTAGACGCGCAAGAAAATCAGACGACCAGCGTGTTCGTCAGATATAACCTTGAACGCCAACGCGCTTAGCGGCTCGTCGTTGTTCGGGTGCCGCTCAACTTGCTTGTCTGGGTGTAGCGGTTCGAACCCGACGGCGGGCGGCAAATCCATCGGCGACGGCAGGTAGTCCAATACCGCATCCAGAAGTTGGTGCGTCCCGCGGTGGCGGAGCGCAGCACCAGCCAGAACCGGGAATATCTTCAATTCGATCGTCGCCTTGCGGATCGATTCTTTAAGGATGTCCGCATGCACTTCTTCGCCCATCAAGTAAAGCTCGGCCAGATCGTCGTCGAATTCGGCAACCTTAGCCACGAGTTCTTCGCGGGCGGCGTTAGCCTGTTCAAGATAGTCCACGGGGACGTCGGCTTCACGAGGTTCAAGTCGTCCGCTTCTGTCAACCTCCGCGGAAGGGTCTGTCCACTCGTAGTAGTAAGCCCGCATTTCGACCAGGTCGATCACGCCTTGGAAATCGGCTTCCTGTCCGATCGGGATCTGGATCGGAACTGCGTTCGCGTATAGGCGGTTCGTCAGCGTCGACACCGCGTACTCGAAATCCGCACCGATGCGGTCCATCTTGTTGACAAACACGATCCTGGGGACTCGGTGCTTATCGGCCTGCCGCCAAACAGTCAACGACTGCGCTTGAACGCCAGCAACAGAGTCGAGCACGACGGTCACACCGTCCAACACTCGGAGGCTTCGCTCCACCTCGGCGGTGAAGTCGACGTGCCCCGGGGTGTCAATAATGTTTATCTGATAGTCACGCCACAAGACGTTCTGGGCAGCCGCTGTGATGGTTATGCCGCGTTCGCGTTCTTGAGGCATATAGTCCAGAAGCGCGGTGCCATCATCCACCCGGCCGATCTTGTAGGTTTCACCCGTGAAGTAGAGGACGCTCTCGCTGACCGTCGTCTTTCCGGCATCTACGTGCGCGATAAAACCGGTGTTACGCAGTTTTCTAAGGTCGTCACCAGCCTGCGCAGCGGTTTCCGAAGTAGCTGGATTTTTCAATTTCGTGGTCATTGCCTCTCAATGCCAGATTTCAGGATCAACAGTTTCCGATGTCTGCACTCAAATCTCAACGCGTTGTTGCCCATCCGAGTGACTCGTCCTGATTTCCTATCCGTCTGAAAACCGCCGATCCATCGATCGGCGCCAGCAATCTCCATCTACCATCTGAAGTGGGCGTAAGCCCGGTTCGCTTCAGCCATTCTTTGCAATTCGTCTTTTCGCCGCACCGCCGCACCGGTATTGTTGGCAGCGTCCAACAATTCAGTGAACAGTTTCCGTGCGATCGGTTGACCCTTACGCGTTCGTGCCGCCGTTACAAGCCAACGTTGCGCCAAGGCCTCGCGACGTTCCGGACGCACCTCGTTCGGCACCTGGTACGTCGCTCCGCCCACACGCCTTGGTCGAACTTCCAACAAGGGCGTGGCATTCGCCATCGCTTGTTGAAAGGCTTCCAATGCGTTCATGTTCAACCGTTCGCCGAGCATCTGCAACGCTTCGTAAACGGCGCGACGAGCGGTGCTTTTTTTGCCACCGACCATCACACGGTTTATGAATCGTGCCAACTCCTCGCTGCCATAGCGAGGGTCGGGTTGCGTGGGTCGCCTTTCGGCTCTGCGTCTTCTTGCCATCTCGAGTCAGCTTCGCGTTAGTTGCGATACGTGTTAGTGAAACAATGCTTGTCCAGTACGGGTATCGATGCGGATTCGGGTCGGTCTCGAAATCGTCGCGACTTGGCGATATTCCGTGATCAAGGGTTTGCCAGCAGATTTAGGCGTTACGGATTTCGACGAATCAGAGACCCGTGCTCGCCATACCTGACTAACCTGCTACGAATTCAGCAACCAAATTATATACCCACCACCCCGACTACACTCCGCGCGGAGTCCCGTATTTGCTGCGACCACGCCGTCGGCCCTCTACTCCCTCAGTGTCTTTTGTCCCGCGAATAACGTGGTACCGAACACCAGGCAAATCACGTACTCTGCCGCCCCGGATCAGAACCACCGAGTGCTCCTGCAGGTTGTGCCCTTCGCCAGGGATATAGGCCGTAACTTCGACGTTGTTGGAGAGGCGCACTCGGGCCACCTTTCGAAGCGCAGAGTTCGGCTTCTTCGGAGTAACCGTGCGAACTTGCAAGCAAACGCCAGCTTTCTGAGGCGAGCCCTTCTGAAGCTCCCGGGTCCGGCCCGTGAACGAGTTTCGGATTGCTCGCAATGCCGGTGTCTTCGGCTTTTTGCGGGTCCGCTTTCGAGGGTTTCTTACCAGTTGATTAAGCGTCGGCAACGCAATCTCCAATTGTCAGGCTTGCATCGCGACGTGTTTTCAGCCCGCGCGCCAACGCGAACCGCCGTTGCGGTGCAACTGCTAAACGTTAAATCATACAAATATCGTGAGGTATCGTCAACCATTGCGACGCCGTGTTCAGCACCGAATTACGAGTGCCAATCCCACCTGTAATATCCTGAACGCATCAACTCATCGCCATGAATTTGCTACGCGCAACCTGAAGACCGACAACACGGCATGACTGCCCTCATCCTCTACGGATTTTCGGATCCACACGCAATGGCGCTGATCGACGAATTGCGTTACGAAGATCATTCGCTGGAGTTCTTCCACGCCGAACCGGGATTGAGTGATGCAATGACGCCGCCGAAACGGGACGAAGTGGCTCTCGTCTGGTGTGCAGGATCCTCGTTCCCGGTAGCACTTTCGAACGACATCGCGTCCAAAGGCACGCCAGTGGTGGCGATAGCCGACGATTCGATAGCCGAGCTCTTTGAATTCAACTCGGGATACATCGAGTTGTGCTTCACTCCCTCAACAGTGCAGGAGGTGAGGGCGCGTATCAAGACCGTGAAAGCACGGGCGACGATTCAATCGGCACCCAAGATAGTGCACGGGAATCTGACGATCGACGTAAACAGCTTTGCCGTTTCCCTTAACGGTCGCAACATAGAACTCACCTACAAGGAGTACGAGCTCCTCAAGCTTTTCGCGTCGAATCCAGGCCGTGTATTCCGGCGTGAGGACATATTGAATCGCATCTGGGGCGACGACTATTTCGGCGGCACCCGAACCGTCGACGTGCATGTACGCAGATTGCGGAGCAAACTAGACGACGTGAGCCACAACGTGATCGAAACGATGTGGCGTGTCGGATACCGTTTCAGCACTCCAGACATACACGTTAACGCGAACAACGGCGGTGCCCGAGAGACGATTTCTGTAGCCTAACCAATCTGGTAAAATTGGATTTTTCTGATCGATATCGGTTTTCGGCAATTGAACGCTGAGCGCTCGCTACCGGAGAGACCTAAATCCCAAGTAGCGGACCGGCAACACTTGCAGGCGTATCAGTTGGAAACATTGGATTGCGTCTGATCTCAAATGGTCCAAATCACTCCAAACCCTGCACAGACCACTGCGTCCCCCGACGATGAGGCAAAAGAGTTTGTGTTGCGCTCTGCGAATCAACGGGACGTTCGCTTCGTTCGATTGTGGTTCACAGACATTTTGGGCACAGTTAAGGGGTTCGCAGTAACCATTGATGAGCTCGAGCACGTTTTAAATTCTGGAGCCAGTTTCGACGGTGCTGTTATCGACGGCTTGGCTCGCAGCGACGAAGCCGATACCGTAGCTGTGCCAGACCCGACTACGTGGCAGATTCTTCCTTGGCGTCCGAGCCAAGACGCGGTCGCGAGCATGTTCTGCGACCTCAGCACGCCTGATCGTGAACCACTCCCAACGGACGGCAGACACATATTAAGAACTGTGATACGGAGGGCGCGCGAACTCGGCTACAACTTCTACGTCGCGCCCGAACTCGAGTTCTTCTACGCTGACGATATCAACGAGTACCGCAACAATGTCGGCGGTGCAGTCGGCGGGAGCTCGGGTTCCTCGGATTTAACGATTCGCTTCAATCGAACGAGCCGATACTTTGACCAGACATCGCCTGATATCGGGGGTGCTGAACTGCGCCGCGAGGTCGTGCTGGCATTGGAAAAGATGGGCATACCGGTCAAACACAGCCATCACGAAGTTGGCCAAGGGCAACACGAGATCGATTTACGACACACGAACGCCCTCACGATGGCAGATTCCGTAGTCACCTACCGCGTGGTCGTGAAGGAGCTGGCGGCGCGGAAGGGCGGGCACGCCACCTTCATGCCCCAACCGTTCTCAGACCGTCCGGGCTCCGGTATGCATACTCACATGTCTTTGTTCAGCGGCGATGAAAACGCTTTCTACGCGGCTGAAGAAGACGAATTCCATCTGTCGGATATTGGTCGGCGATTCATCGCCGGGCTTGTTCGCCATGCACCAGAAATTACTGCGGTCACAAACCAGTGGGTTAACAGCTACAAACGTCTGGTTCCTGGTTCAGAGGCCCCGATTTTCGCGTCGTGGACCTCGGGCAATATGAATGATCTGATCAGGGTTCCCGCGTATCGGCCCGGTCAGGAAGCAAGTATGCGAGTGGAGTATCGCGCCCCGGATGCGGCATGCAACCCATACTTAGCGTTCACCGCTATGTTGGCGGCCGGCCTGGAAGGCATCGAGAAAGACTACCCGTTGTCGAACCCGATCAAAGACCGGGGCAATGGCACAGATCACTCACTGCCTAGATTGCCGAGGTCGCTGCAAGAAGCAGTCGCCATCGCCGAGAAGAGTGAGCTGCTGCGGAAAAACATTGGCGACAAAGCCGTCGATAGCTTTTGCCGGAACAAATACATTGAATGGGACGAGTTCAATCGATCGGTTACCGACTTCGAAACCAAGCGATACCTCGACATCCTTTAGAGGTTGTAACGATCTGCCGACGCACAAGCAGCCGCAATATTAAGATTCAAGTCTGACCTTGCCCGAAACGAGGATCGATGACGTTGGAATACACAGCTAGTGAAATGCGGCGACGTGCATCCGAGCGCGACGCAGAATTTCGTCGTCTCGAGAACGAAGGTCTGTATTCCAAATCCCACGAACACGATGCTTGCGGCGTCGGCGTTGTTGCGAATATCGATGGTCGCCGTTCACACCAGATCATCCAACAAGGTCTAGAAGTTTTACGTAATCTAGGTCACCGAGGCGCTTGTGGGTGCGACCCCGAGACGGGAGATGGTGCTGGAGTTCTTGTCCAGATGCCTCATCGATTCATGGTCAAAGCAGCGGCCGAGTGTGGCATTCAATTGCCCGAAGCCACCAGGTATGCGGTCGCCATGTGTTTCTTGCCGCAAGACGACGGGCTCCGCGCGTTTTGCAAAGAGTCACTCGAGAATTCGGCTCGTGAGCATGGTGTTGAACCCTTAGGGTGGCGCAAAGTCCCGGTCGATCCAAGCTCGATCGGGGTATGGGCGCGCGCGCGGATGCCGAAGATCGAGCAGCTGTTCCTCAGCGCCCCTGAAGGTATTGATGAAACTTTGCTGGAACGCCGCTTGTACGTCATCCGGAAATCGACGGAGAAGACGGTCCATGCGCGCATTGACGAGATCGAGGCACAGGCCAGCGGCGATAGCTTTACCGAAGAGCAATTAGAGATTGTCAACGCACTTCTGAACGAATGGTACGTCCCTTCGCTTTCGGCTCGCACGATCGTCTATAAGGGCATGCTGATGTCCGAGCAGACCGATGCGTTTTACGAGGATCTGAACGATCCCGATTTCGAGTCGCATTTTGCGATGGTGCACTCGCGATTCAGCACCAACACGCTTGGTTCTTGGAAACTTGCACATCCTTACCGCATGCTGGCGCACAACGGCGAGATCAACACTGTACGGGGTAATCGAAACTGGATGTCAGCGAGAGAACTTACGCTCGAATCCGATCTTTTCGGCGATTACATCCGCGACATATTGCCGATCTGCGAAACCGACGAACCGTCTGACACCGCGTCCCTAGATAACGCCTTCGAAGCCGTGTACATGGGTGGACGCTCGGTGTCGCACACCGCGGCGATGATGATGCCAGCGGCGTGGTATGGACATGAGTCGATGCCGCAAAACGTCAAAGATTTTTACGAGTACCACGGTGGATTAATGGAACCGTGGGACGGCCCGGCGATGATCACGTTTACCGACGGACACATGCTCGGCGCGGTCCTAGACCGTAACGGATTGCGGCCATTCCGCTACTCCGTAACTACGGACAACGTGCTAGTTATGGCATCAGAGACTGGCGTGTTGGACATCCCCGCAGATCAGCTCCGATACCGGTCTCGACTTCGGCCTGGCAGGATGTTCCTCGTCGACTTCGAACAGAAGCGCATCATCGAACCAGAGGAAGTCGCCGACAACCTTGCCTCCAGCCAGCCTTATAGCGAGTGGTTGTTCAATCAACGCCTTACCCTCGAAGATCTTGAACCAGCTATCAATGTTCCCAATATCGATCTAGAGACGGTTAATCTCCGCCAAATGGTGTTCGGATATTCCCAAGAGGACATGCGGATGCTGATCGGTCCGATGGGTGTGACCGCGCACCAGCCGCAAGGCTCGATGGGCAACGATGCACCCTTGGCCGCGCTCTCTGACAAACCGCAAAACCTGTTTGCCTACTTCAAGCAAGATTTCGCCCAGGTTTCGAACCCGCCGCTCGACGCCATCCGTGAAGAACTGGTGACTCAGATGGCGGTGCCTATTGGCAGACGCCCAAATCTATTCGACGAATCCGAAGCGCACGCGCGGCTACTTCGTATCGACCATCCCCTGCTACGCAACGCTGACCTCGCGAGAATCAAAGAATCGACCAAACCGGGGGTTCGGGCGGTCACTATCTCTACGCTGTTTCCGGTTGCTGAAGGAGCGCAAGGCCTTGCGTCGGCACTCGAACGGATACGAAACGAAGCATCCGCAGCTATCGAAAATGGTTTTACCGTTCTTATCTTGTCTGACCGTGGCATCGACTCTGAAAACTCGTTCATACCGTCGCTGCTCGCAACCGCTGCTGTCCATCACCACCTGATTCGCGAAAAGACCCGTACTCAAGCCGACATCTTGGTTGAATCGGGCGAACCACGCGAAGTTCACCATTTCGCTTTGCTCTACGGCTACGGAGCAAGCGGCATAAATCCATATCTCGCACTCGAGTCTCTGGCGTCCATCCGCGAGTCGGTAGCAAGTGACGGCACGATGCCACAGCAGGACATTGCCGAAGAAAACTACCGCAAAGCCGCGGAAGAGGGTGTTCTGAAGACGATGTCCAAGATGGGCATTTCAACCTTGCAGGGCTATTTAGGTGCGCAGATTTTCGAGGCCCTGGGATTGTCCCAAGACCTGATCGACGAGTACTTCACCTGGACCAACTCGCGGATCGGCGGCATCGGCCTCAACGAGATCGCATCCGACGTGATCGCCAACCACGCAAGAGCGTATCCCCAGCAAGAGATTCCTTCAAACTTGCGCTTGGACCTCGGTGGATACTACATGTGGCGCGCAACAGGTGAGCGGCACATGTGGAATCCGAGAACCATATCGCTCATTCAGACCGCCTCGACACTCAACAGCAAGACCATCTACAGACAGTTTGAAGCGGCGGCGGATGAAGAGCCCGAAGGGTACATCGCCCTCAGACAGATGCTCGACTTTGACGAGAGCAAATTCGATCCGATACCGTTGGACGAGGTCGAGTCAGTAGAGAGCATATTGCCCCGATTCGCCACTGGCGCCATATCTCTCGGATCAATATCCCGCGAGGCTCATGAAACGCTTGCCCTCGCGATGAACCGCATCGGAGCACGTAGCAACACCGGAGAGGGTGGTGAAGACGATACGCGCTACGTGCCGTTCGACGTCCCTGATTCTCGCAACTCTGCGGTCAAGCAGGTCGCTTCTGGTCGGTTCGGTGTCACCACCGAATACATGGTCAATGCCAAGGACTTGCAGATCAAGATGGCGCAAGGTGCCAAGCCGGGTGAAGGCGGAGAGATTCCCGGCCACAAGATCAGCGAATATATCGCGTCGATACGGCGAACCACTCCTGGCGTTGAGCTGATCTCACCACCGCCTCATCACGACATTTATTCCATCGAAGACATTGCGCAACTGATTCACGACCTTAAGAACGTCAACCCGGGGGCGCGCGTGCATGTGAAACTCGTTGCCCGCTCGGGAGTAGGGATCATCGCTGCAGGAATTTCTAAGGGCAAGGGCGATGTAGTGCTTATCTCTGGCGACTCTGGTGGAACCGGTGCTTCACCGCTGTCATCGATCAAACATGCGGGTATACCTTGGGAGCTTGGGGTAAGCGAAACCCAGCAAGTGCTAGTCGCAAACGGCTTGCGAGATCGGATCGTCGTGCAGACGGATGGTCAGATCAAGACCAGCCGCGATGTCGCGATCGCCGCGTTGCTCGGGGCAGATGAGTGGGGCGTTGCGACGGCGGCATTGATCACGATGGGTTGCATCATGTTGCGTAAATGCCATCTGAACACATGCTCCGTAGGCGTCGCCACACAAGACCCTGAATTACGGGCTAAGTTTGCCGGCACTCCCGAGGCGGTCGTCAACTACTTCACGATGCTCGCCGAAGGGCTGCGAAATCGCATGGCGGAGATGGGGTTCCGCACTGTTAACGAGATGATCGGTCGCGCCGACATACTTAAGCAACGCGATGACGTAAGCCACTTCAAGGCGAAGTCATTGGATCTGTCTCGCATATTGGTCAACTCTCGTCCGTTGGAAGGCGATCATTCTTATCAGTGCGTCGAGCAAGACCATTCACTCGAATTGGCACTCGACCACAAGCTGATCGAGTTAACTGAACAGGCCATCGAAGATGGCGGTGCAACCACCGTCGACGAAACGTTGGAAATTCGCAACCAGAACCGGACCGTAGGCGCGATGATGAGCGGTCGTATCTCCATGAAACACGGTCGCAAAGGGTTGCCTGACGGCTCTATCAATATCACGTTCAATGGCTCCACCGGTCAGAGTTTCGGAGCATGGGTCGTCAAAGGTGTCACGTTCAAGGTATTCGGTGATGCCAACGACTACTTCGGCAAAGGTCTATCTGGCGGTCGGCTTGTGATCGTTCCGCCCGAAGATGCCAACTTTGTACCCGAAGAGAACATAATCATCGGCAATGTCGCGCTTTATGGCTCAACCGGTGGCGAAGCGTACATCAGAGGATTAGCTGGCGAGCGCTTCTGCGTCCGTAACAGTGCGGCTCACGCCGTCGTGGAAGGGATCGGCGACCATGGCTGCGAGTACATGACCGGGGGGCGCGTGGTGGTGCTTGGTGGAACCGGCAGGAACTTTGCTGCAGGCATGAGTGGCGGCATCGCCTACGTCTGGGATCGAGACGGCAGTTTCCACGAGCGATTCAACGACGGCATGGCTGACCTATTATCCGTTCGGCCTGATTCGGAAGACGCCGAAGAAGTGAAGGCATTGATCGAAAACCATCTCAAATGGACCGGAAGTTCCGTCGCCGCTGGGGTGCTGGCGAA
>JAAXHR010000061.1 GCA_012270805.1 Dehalococcoidia bacterium | reverse complement strand
CCTACCAGTCAAATGCCATTTATCCCCTCTCCCTTTAAGGGAGAGGGGCAGGGTGAGGGTGCCCCTTAAACTCACGCCTTCTCTTAAACGCGCCGCATCTCCTAATTACCGATAAAGTATGGGAACGCGCGACGAATCGCGTCGCTTATCGCCAACCGAAGGAACCGTAACCATGCGCATCAACAAATGCATCGAACTGCTCGAACAGGGCCAGCCGTTCTACCACACCCCGACACCTGAACTTTCTTACGACGCCGGACGTGAGATGGCTCAGACTTGGGCCGACATGGTCCTGATCGATTTCGAACATCATCACTTCGACATCGGAGGTCTGTACCAGTTCATGAGGGGCCTCAAAGACGGTGGTCCCACTCCGAGCGGTCACCCCACTCCGGCGGTCGTGACTTCCCTGCCTCACAGCGCCTACTCGCCCGAAGAAGTGCAGTACAACGCCTGGCAGATGCGACACGCACTGACCACCGGCATTCATGGTCTTCTCCACACCCACGTGCGCAACCCAGAAGCAACGAAATGGTTCGTCGCCGCGTGTCGTTACCCGTTCCAAACCATCGGCAGCGACATAATCCCCGAGGGAATCCGCGGCGGTGGTGGGCAGCGCCAGCCCGCTGCCATCTGGGGTGTCGACCCCAAGGAATACGTCCAAATCGCCGACCCATGGCCTATGAACCCAAACGGTGAACTCATGCTGGGCCTCAAGATCGAAGACCGCCACTGCCTTCCATTCGCCGAGCAGACCGCGGCGGTTCCCGGCATCGCCTTCGCCGAGTGGGGACCCGGCGACATGGGCATGTCGTTCGGTGACCCGGATGCCCACGATCCACCGTACCCAGACTTCATGGATAACGCCCTCAACATCGTCAAGAAGGCGTTGGAAAACAACGGCATCGCCTTCTACGCCGCATGGCAAGACGAAGAGATGAACAACGAGCAGCAGGTGGATCAGCTCATCGATGGGCTTGGCTGCAAAATGATCGGCGCCCTGACCAGAGACATCGCCGACTATGGCCGCGCCAAGACCGGGCGGACGATGCCTGTATAGAGGTATGCATGAACAATCGTCCCCTTCGCGCAGCGAGGGGGACGCGGGAGTGAAACGACAGCAGGGGGTGCTCTCTGGGGACTGAGCTAACACTTTGAACCAGAGTTCATATTTGCTCGGGTATATGTGTTGATGCAAAATCCCTCAGCATTCAAGAGACTCATCGGTGTCATCGTTGCGATCGTCATATTCACCGCTATCAGTTCTGCGGCGATCTTCATAATCAATGAAACTCCCAAAGCGACTTCCTACTGGGAATATCGCTTATCCCACATCTCCTCCGAGCACGTCAGTGCCTCCGAATCTCTACCTGCAATCTGCTTCCCCTTCATCGTCGAAACTGGCGTCGAAATCGACGACAAGAGTAGGATTTTCATGCTTTACGATTGGGTGGGTACCAAAGACCAGTACGACGAATGCGTCGAAGAACTGCTGTCTCGCAACACAGAAGAATTCGAGCGCATCGACTGGACCATCCCTTACGACGCAAGTTATGGCAGAATTCCAACCTTCAACGATCTCGGTCTGCCACCAGAATGTTCCACTCTCTTCACAGAAATCGAACCCGATTGGCAGCCTCCGACATGGACGCGTCTATTTCCATTTCTGGCCACAAAAGAGGCACACTATCGCTTCGATGGCACTGAAGAAGAGCGAGAACTTTGTTCTCATATCCGCATGGAAGATCCCACTCAACCAGCCCAACAATCCGGGTTAAAGATCAGACCTCCCAATTAGATCTAAGATGCGGTTGCGTCACTCGAAATGCGATCCAGACCGTTTAATACGCGCACCAATCCGACTTGGTAAACTCATAAGTAAGGTTTCGGAGCGACAAATCCGGAGGCGATAGAAATGTATTCCACATCCCAATCAAGTCCCTCTCGCAGACTGTTCAAAGTCCTCGTCACCGCCGCCGCCCTCCCTCTCATAGCACTAGCCCCCGCACTGTTGGTTTCACTGGTGCTGACACAAGGCGCGGTTGACCACTTCGAGCCTATTGGACACGCCACCACCATCGACGTAACCGACATCGACGAAAACGGAACCGTGATGTACACCGTTTCACCACCTGAAGGATTCCGAAACGAACCCGATATCGATTTCACCGTTCCAGCAGACGTGTTGAAAGATTCAGACCTCATCCGAATAACGGTGAGCGACGACGATAACTCCCTCAGTTTTTTCGAATCGGAAAACCAAGAAGATTGCAGTTTTACTTTGCATCTGAGCGACGATGATCGTTACGACGCCAAAACCGGTACATACACCGGTTACCTCAGGGTGACGGACGAGGAAACCGCCAGATTTGCGGGATCTGACATCGAACGCCTGGAGACCTGCGGACTCTACGTCATCTACACCGATTAATCCGCACACGGCGTTTCAGCCGCGCCCTCCGATTTCGACACGCCTAGGCGGTTATAGGTTCGAAGTCCCAGTTCAAAGCGACACGGGCATCACTGGAGTAGTGCTATCAGACCAACTCAAGAGCATCGATTGGCGCGCACGTTATGCTAGGTACGCCGGCACTGCTTCACATAACGTAGTCGATGAGGTCGTCGCTCGAATCGAAACGTTTCTTTACGTCTAAAGCGTTCAACCGGGCCGGCACCAATTGACAACCGATGACGCGATGAAAACCGCAACATTAATCACCTTCATTCTCACAGCGGGACTAATCACCGCCTGCACATCTGATAGCGGCACAACCCAAATCGCACTCGAACGCGCCCAGGCTACCGCAGAGGCTGCGATTATCGATCGCAACGATGCCATCGCAGAGCGCGACGACGCGGTCGCACGCGCCGAGATTACGGAAAGATCATCCGACCGTCTAGCCGCCATCAAAGACCGCGGCGACCTCGTATGCGCCACCGGAAACGACACCCCTGGCTTCTACTTCCTTGACCAAGCAGGCAGTAGCATCGGTTTCGACGTAGACCTCTGTCGCGCCGTAGCCGTAGCCGTCCTAGGCGATGGAAATGCTGTTGACTTTCGATTCATCGATCTCGCGGCGCGCGGACCCTCACTACAGTCGGGCGAAATCGATCTTCTGAACATGACAACTACTTGGACCTCGAACCGAGACATTAACTGGGGCAACTTCGCACCCGTTATGTTTTACGACGGTCAAGGATTCATGACTACCAAGTCCTTCGGAATCGAATCCGCAACCGAGTTGCGCGATGCCGCGGTCTGTGTGACCTCTGGCACAACTTCTGAACTTAACCTCGCCGATTTCAGCCGCCAATACAACTTGAGCATCACGGCGTCAGTTTTCGAACAAGACGATACCACTCTAGACGCGTATCGGGCGGGGCAGTGCGACGCCATCACAACCGACCGATCCATTCTCGCCGCATATCTCGAAGAGTTCGACAGCCCCGATGACCATCTCATCCTCCCCGAAATCATCTCTGAAGAACCTTTAACACCCTTGGTACCCCACGGCGACGATGCCTGGTTCGACATCGTCAAAATCGTCATGGCCGGTCTGATCTACGCCGAAGCTTACGGCATCGACAGCACAAACGTCGACGATATGGCATCCGGACAAAACATCAAAATCAAGAGATTGCTAGGCACCGAAGGCGACTTCGGACAAGAGGCGCTCGGGCTCGAAAAGACGTTCATGCAAGAAGTCATAAAGCAAGTTGGGAACTACGGGGAAATATATGAACGCAACCTAGGCGCACAAGGCATCGGACTTCCCCGACAGGGCCGCAACGACTTATGGATCAACGGCGGCCAGATCTACGCACCGCCGTTGCGCTAGCGTGATCTCCCGAGATTCGCCGCACACGTGACTTTGTATCATTTCTGCGATTCCGCTTGCGTTACCCCAAACTGACGTATTTGCCACCAACCTGAATTGCGAACCTACGCTATGACAACGTTGCAGATGGCGTAAAATTGATTACATGCGTGTATCGATATGTTTTTGAGATCCTTATCTCATGAACAAGCCATACGAAAGAGGACGAATACTCAAATGAAAACCAAACTGCTAATCGCGATGCTGGCCATGGTGTCGGTTTTCGCTGTCGCATTCAGTGCCTGCACCGACGACTCGGGACCTACAGACGCCGATCTCCAGAACGCCCAAGCGACAGCTTCCGCCGCACAATCCGCGCTCAACGACGCCAACTCCCGCGCCGATGCCGCAGAAGCCCGCGCCGACGATGCCGAAAGCGCGGCCGATGAAGCCAAAATGATGGCCGACGAGGCCATGATGGCAATGGAAGACACCGGCGGCCGACTTGCTCAGGTACAAGACCGAGGTCACCTCATCTGCGCAAGCCGTAACGACGTCCCTGGATACGGCGCACTCGACGACTCCGGCCGAAATGTCGGCTTCGACATCGACCTCTGCCGCGCAGTCGCTACCGCCGTCCTCAACGACCCCGAAGCGATCGAGATCCAGTACATCACCGCCGCTGAACGTGGCCCGACCATCCAGTCCGGCGAAGTCGACCTCCTCGTCCGAACCGTCACCTGGACCACCAGCCGAGACGCTCAGTGGGGCAACTATGCCCAGACCATGTTCTACGACGGACAAGGCTTCATGGTCCCCGCAGACCTCGGCGTAACATCAGCTTACGAACTCGGCGGCGCCGCAGTATGTGTCACTAGCGGTACCACCACGGAGCTCAACATGGCCGACTTCTTCCGTCAAAACAACCTCGAATACAACCCGCAGGTCTTTGAGGACACTGACGTGGTTCTTGACTCCTACAAGTCCGGTGCTTGCGACGTCTTCACCAACGACCGCTCGCAACTCGCCGCGCTTCGCACCGCGTTGCCGAATCCGCAAGAGCACGTGATCCTCCCGGAGACCATCTCCGAAGAGCCGCTCGGCCCGGTTGTGCCCCACGGCGACGAACAGTGGTTCGACATCGTGAAGACCGTCATGTCTGGCTTGATCTACGCCGAAGCCTACGGCATCAACAGTGACAACGTTAGCCAAGTAGCTGATGGCGACGACGTTAAAGCCAAGAGACTCCTCGGTACCGAAGGCACGATCGGTCAAGAGACGCTTGGGTTGTCCGAGACCTTTATGCAAGACGTCATCAATGCCGTCGGCAACTACGGCGAAATCTACGACCGCAACCTCGGCCCGGACGGCATCGACCTCCCGCGAGAAGGCGGCCGCAACGCCCTGTGGGCAGACGCCCCTTGCAGTGACTGCCCCAAAGGCGGCCAAATCTACGCAGCACCTCTGCGCTAGAACCCGGTCAAACCGCCCAACCAAAAAGGGGGATGCGTGCGCATCCCCCTTTCTTTTTTCACATGTCATTCGCTCTTTTTCTCATTCCCGCGAAGGCGAGAATCCAGGAGGTGGGGTGATGGGGATATCACTCTCCCTTGATGGGAGAGGGCGAGGGTAAACAGCGCACAGCCACCGTCACCACTTACCTTTCCAACCCGTTAAACTACACCGAAGTCGTCATTCGCATCGCGGCGCATTAACTAGAGACAATCAGTGCAGAGCATCCTATACCCACGTGGCATTCCGCTTTGGCGCAACGTCGTCTTCATCCAGTGGGTCGTCCAGATTATCTCTGCCGTCGTCGTCATCGCTATCGTCTCTGGATTCATCTTCAACGTCGCAAACGAGATCCAAGACCGCGAGATTCCCTTCGGCTTCAACTTCCTCGACGATGCGGCTCAGATCCCCATCGGCGAATCCGTCATCGATTACGACCCATCCCAGTCCTACCTCTACGGCTTCACCGTCGCCGCGCTCAACACCGTCAAAGCATCCGTCCTCGGCGTCGTCCTCGCCACTATTCTCGGCATCATCATCGGTGTCTCTCGACTCTCATCAAACTGGCTGCTCAGTCGACTCGCCCTCGTCTACATAGATACCTTTCGCAACATCCCTCTGCTAATACAGCTCCTCTTCTGGTTCCTCATCATCCTCGAACTTCCAAACGTTCGCGAAGGATACGTATTCTTCGATGCCTTCTACCTCAACAACAGCGGCTTCTATCACCCGTGGGTCTCACCACTCGGCGGCTTCTGGCCGTGGGCAATCCTCACGCTTATCGGTATAGCAACTGCTGTAATCGCCCACAATCTCCTACAGAAACGAGAGGCTGAAACCGGAAAACCGAGCTATCCCATAATTGCGGGTTTCGTCATCTTCATCGTCGTCACCGTCATTGGGCTTATCATCTTCACGCCGCTTGATCTTGTCGCTCCCGAACGACAGGAAGGCCCCTTCGGACGACTACAAGGAGGAGCCCGACTGACTGGCAGTTTCTTTGCGCTACTGATAGGACTGGTCGTATATACCTCCGCGTTCATCGCTGAAATCGTCCGTGCCGGCATCCAGGCCGTCAACCGGGGCCAAACCGAAGCCGCGCGATCGCTGGGACTACACACCAACGCGTCGCTGCGCTACGTCATATTCCCGCAGGCCCTCCGCGTCATCATCCCTCCGCTAATCAGCCAGTATCTGAACCTCACCAAGAATTCCAGCCTTGCCGCCGCTATCGGATATCCCGACCTCGTCAGCGTGTCTACCACGATGACCCAGATCGCACCCGCAATCTCCCTTATCGGCATGGTCATGGTCACATACCTCGCAATGAGCCTCTTCTACTCATTGATCGGAAACATCTACAACCGCATCACTAGATACGCCGGTGTCGGGTAGCTACCGATTCATGAACCAGCAATCCACAAGACCTAATCCCGCACCACCTGCGATGACTATAGGCGTGCCCGGATGGATCCGCGCCAACCTCTTCAGCTCGCCCATCGACGGCATCATCACCATCGTCCTCGGATTTATCGTCGCAATCGCCATCATCCAATCCATCAACTGGATATTCTTCACCGCTTCTTGGGAAGCCGTAACGTCTCGCATCCCCCTCTACGTCATCGGACGCTACCCGCAAGAGTTTTACTGGCGACCTGAGACCGCGCTCCTGCTCATCTCAATCCTCCTCGGAATGGCATGGCGACTCTGGGGCGGAATAGCCCGCGGATTCGCCATCGCACTCATCGTCGTCACACTCCTCGCCGGTACTCTCCCATACCTTGGCGTCGACCTCGGAGCACCCAAGTATGATGCCACCGTCTCGCCAGACCCGCCAGCAGTATCCCCCAGGGAAAAGAACCGCGACATCTCCGACGCCGATCGCGACAACGCAATCGACCAAAAAGACATCACCACCCTCACCGGCACAACCTATCTAGCCGGCACCCTTGATGGCGACGAAGACCGCTCCGACTACTACAGCTTCACCATCACTGATGCGATGAAGCTCAAAACCATTCTGGCCCAACAAGACGCCAACGCAAACCTCTTCCTCGAAGACTCCAACGGCTCTGTCATCCAATCCAGCGACAACTCGGGAACCTATGACGACTCCATCACCACCACTATCGATGCTGGCACCTACTACATCCGCGTCGATTCCCAACAACCCGCCAACAACGCCTACGTCCTCTCCTATAGCGTCGCTGATCCGCCAAATCTCCTCGTCAACATCCTATTCATCATCAACTTCGTCGCCGTCGCCATCGGTTACGCACTCGCCACGATACGCGCGATCGGAACCTTCCGAAACTTCCTCATCGCCGCCGCTGCGTTCTTCCTCATCTCGGTGATACTCGTCATCGGCTCCAGCTACATCCCTGGACTCGACCCCGTGCCGACTCAAGACCTCGGCGGACTCACTCTAAACCTCCTGCTCGCCGCTGTCGGCATCGTCTGCTCCATCCCCATCGGCATCGCACTGGCCCTCGGACGTCGCAGCCAACTCCCGTTCCTCAAATACTTCTGCGTCGGATTCATCGAGATCATCCGTGGCGTCCCGCTCATCACGCTCCTCTTCATGTCCCGCCATATCCTCCCATTGACCTTCCCCGAGAACCTTTCGATCGACGAACTTTACCTCGCCATGATCACCATCACTCTATTCAGCTCCGCCTACATGGCCGAGAACGTTCGCGGTGGTATGGCAGCCGTCGCCACCGGCCAGACCGAAGCCGCACGCGCCCTCGGACTCCGAGATTGGCAAACCACCCTGCTCATCACCCTCCCACAAGGCCTCCGCAACATCATCCCAGCAATAGTAGGGCAGGCCATCAGCCTCTTCAAAGACACCTCGCTCGTCTTCATCATCGGAATGCTAGACCTCGTCGAAATGGGCCGAGTAACCATCCAAGGAAACCTCGAATTCGTAGACGACGGACACGAAGTCTACATCTTCATCGCCGCCATCTTCTGGATCTTCACATTCTCAATGTCCTACATCTCCCGCCGAATAGAAAGAGCTCTAGGAGTAGGCCGAAGATAAAAGAAACCTCCCCTTTCGCTCCGCGAAGGGGGACGCGAACAAGCAGAGCGAGTTCGCAGGGGGATGCCCGAAACCAACCACTCTCAACCATTATTCCCATCAATCCCAATCCCGCCCATCCTAGTTCAAAGGGGCCCACAATCATGACCACTGAACCCATAACCACCGACCCCGACATTCGCAACGTCCCCCTTGAAGAGCGCGACGACATCATCGTCTGCGAGAACGTCTACAAGTGGTTTGGCAACTTCTGCGCCATCAACGACGTCTCCATGTCGGTAAAGAGGGGAGAGGTCGTCGTCATCTTCGGACCATCAGGCTCCGGCAAGTCCACCTTCATCCGCATGATCAACCGACTCGAAGAGCACCAGCAGGGCACGATCGTCGTCGACGGCATTGAGATGACTAACGACCTCCGAAACCTCGACGCCATCCGGCGCGAAGTCGGCATGGTATTCCAGCAGTTCAACCTCTTCCCACACATCTCCGTCCTCGGAAACATCACCTTGGCGCCACAGCGCGTACGGCACCTACCCAGAGCCGAAGCCGACGACCTCGCCATGTCCCTCCTCGAACGTGTCGGCATCCCTGAACAAGCAAACAAATACCCTGCAGAGCTATCAGGCGGACAGCAGCAGCGCGTCGCCATCGCCCGCGCCCTCGCAATGCAGCCCGAAATCATGCTCTTCGACGAGCCAACATCCGCGCTCGACCCCGAGATGATCAAAGAAGTCCTCGACGTCATGCGAGAACTCGCCGACACCGGCATGACAATGCTCTGTGTAACCCACGAAATGGGCTTCGCCAGAGAAGTAGCCGACCGCATGGCTATGTTCGACGAAGGACAACTAGTAGAAATAAACACCCCCAACCACATCTTCACCAACCCCACCGAACCCCGGACGCAGCTGTTTTTGGATCAGATTTTGTAGGTGGGTCGATTGCCGCTAAATTGCTGTGGATGCCGCTAGATTGCCGCGAAATGGGGTGTTAGCGGCAATTTAGCGGCAATGTTGTTTTTTGAACGAGTTCAAAAAGGGGGTAGGTGCTGATGCCGGGTGTTTTCGGTTCGCTCACGGTGGGGGGCGAAAGAAAAATCGGTTCACTCGGACTCCTGCCACTTGCCGTCGCTCCTGTGCACCACGTCGTTTCCGACGATCCGCCGTTAATCCCGCGAACGCGGGAAGCTCACGATTTTCTAGACGCGATCCGTCAAGACACCCGGTGGAACAGAATCAAGCGAATCGTTGAGGAGCACGGCGAAGACATCGCTTCGATGCCGTTCACGACGATTAGAGCGATTGCAGCAAAGTTGTTAACGGATTGGGTGGGTAGTGCATAGTGGTTAACGATCAACAATCTTACTGCGATCAAAACTGGCGAATCATTATTAAAACAGTTGTCCTCTCACAACCCCCGATTACAAACCACTGGCTCCGATGCCAGTAACACCCTCAACCCCCGCAAATCCGGCAACCCTAATATCTCCGATATCCCATCATCCAAAGCTGCCCGAGCAGGGCAATCCGCCATTCCCGGCAACCGTTCAAACTCCGCATCCGCCAACTCATCGAACAGATCAGACAAACCCTTGATCAGAGTCCCTGTCAATCGACGAGGATCGAGAATCGGCAAGTTTCCTAGGTCAGACTTTTTCATTGCCACCCAACCGCCTATCGTGCTGGTCCTTTGTGCGAGCAGTGTCAGGATCCCTAGACTGGAATTGATCCAAATTGCAATGGCCTTCTCAGTTTCGACATTTTCAACCTGTATCTCCCAAAACACGTTCGACAATACCTTCTCCTCGGCCCACATCGCGGCGACTCTTGCGGTATCCAACCGCAGACGCTCACTAACTAACAGACGGCTAGCGCTTTGCCACAGATATTCACCATATCCTGGTCGAAATCCGCCCTTAGGTTGCGCCAACGGCGACAGATAAGAATCGGGATGACAAGCCAACGATCTTCGTTGCTCGGTATCGTGTCCCGCGATCATTGGATAGGCAGTCACCGAGGAGGTAACTTCAAATCCATCGATCAGCCGTCGACGATCAGGCCCAATCTCACCGATGTCATTTACGCGACACATCGGGACGTTGCCAATACCAGTCTCGCCGGGTATCCATACTTCACCATCTTCCAAAAGCCTCAACGCGCTCCGAACGACATCGGCGCGTGCAAACTGCACACCTATCCACTGCTTGCCCTTGAGTTGCAATTCCGGGATCGAGAACATTTCGCCTACATGTTCGCCATCCAGTTCAAGAAGCGATGTCCCAGAATCCTCAACCCGGGACGCCTGCGTCATGTTGACAGACTCGGCTATGAGGTGAGCATCCAGCACCCCTGTCGGGTTATGCCAAAGGTTCACGAAGGTGGTCCGATGTTCCGCGCCATCCCCGTTCGCAGATCGCCGAGTTGCGATCAGCATCGCCTCAGACAAATTGGTACTATCTGAAAAGTTCCAGCGCGCTGGATCATGCGACACGATCACCATGTCCAGTACATAGTCGTTCTCGATCAGTGCGCGGGTCTGTGACCAAGACGCGCCAGTGCAAACCGTCGCTGGTAAAACCAAAGCCAGTCGTCCCTCTCCAGGCCGCAGCTTGGGTGAAGCCGCAGCCACGAAAGCAGATCCAAGTCCAGCTGTGGATGATGCCTGCATCGACTTGAGACGTCGAGACAACTCGCTTTGCAGTTTCTGACGCTCTGACTGCGGCAAGCTGCCGAACAAGAGATTCCCACCACCCGATTTGGTGAACGGCGGGTTCATGATCGCAAGATCGAGATCGGGTAGCCTCGCGGTTACTCCCTCGGTTGCTCCCCGCGTTCCGCGGCCGAACACCTCCCCAGCATCACGCAACGTTGTCCCGAAATCAGGGTTGGACAATGCGAACTGGACCGCCGCCTCATCCGTGTTCAGAAACTCCAAAGAGCCGAGAAGTGCCTGATCCCCATTTACCCCCAATGGCATCACGTAAAGATTCATCCGGTCAAACTCAATCGATGGGTTAAGCATCGCCAGACTCGTGGCTGCGAAGTGCACGGCTGACAGCTGCACGTCGTAACCGTGCAAAGCCTGCTCAACAATCGCTTTGTGGAGCGCGGCGGCATCCGTACCACCAGCCGCAAGATGTTTACGCTCCACTTCAGAAGCCACAGCCAT
>JAAXHR010000460.1:4869-5021 GCA_012270805.1 Dehalococcoidia bacterium | reverse complement strand
CCCGTGCCAGCGCACCGTGACCGTTTGCGAGAGCGTGGCTACAACCAAGCATCCCTGATTGGGCGTGAGATCGCTGACAAGCTACAGCTACAGTTCCTCGGTGATGCACTGACCAAGAATCGTGCCACGCAATCACAGGTCGAACTTACAAG
>JAAXHR010000460.1:513-4664 GCA_012270805.1 Dehalococcoidia bacterium | reverse complement strand
CTCGGCGAACACGAGAGAAGGCTGTTTTGAAAAACGTAACGGCGATTCTTTTTGACGTCTACGGAACGCTGGCTACCTGGTCTCCCGACCGTTACGTCATCCACTCCCGCGCGGCTGCGCAGTTTGGCATTGAGGTAACCAAAGAAGGCATCGATGCAGGATACGCGGTTGCCGAGGCTTACATGACCCACGAAAATGCCAAAACGCCCATTCGAAAGATGACCATGACCGAGCGCGATCAATTCTTCGCCAAGTTCGAGCAGTTGGTTCTCAAGGGGTGCGGAGTAGACGTGGACCTCGAACTGGCCGACAAGATTTGGCAGGCAGTTGCGGCGCAGGAATATGAAATGGTCCTGTACGACGACGTTTTATCCAACCTAGATGCGCTCCGAGCGAGTGGATACGTCGTCGGTATCGTATCGAATGTACCGAGCGGCGGTTCTGAACTATCCGACCAACTCGGACTATCAGATAGCATCGATTTTGCGGTGACTAGCAGTGAAGTCGGATTCGAAAAACCCGACCCTCGCATTTTTGCAGAGGCCTTGCTCCGAGCGAACGGCACGCCACCGAACGCCGCGCTAATGGTCGGCGATCAGCTCGAATCTGACATCAACGGCGCCATCGGTGCGGGTATCCAACCAGTGTTGCTGGATCGCAACAACAATCACCCCGATTTCGTCGACCATCCCCGAATCACTTCTTTGACCGAACTACAAAACCTTCTTACTCGAAAATAAAGTGAACCACGCTATCGACGAAACGCAAGAAATGATGAACAAAACTCAACGCCTTCAACGCTGGTACGACGAGAACGAGACTGCCGACAGTTTGTTGTTCGGCGAGTTCATGCACCTCGGCGCGAACCAGACCATCTTAAAGGTAGGACTCTTCGACATCGAACCAGACGAGAACTCGGTAATCCTCGATATGGCCTGCGCGGTGGGCGGCAACGCAAGGTGGCTCGCATCCCTCTACAACTGCACCGTCTACGGCAACGACATCGACGAGGACGCTATAGCTACCGCCGCAGACCTCGCGCGCATCGAAAGTGTTGACCATCGCTGCAACTTCATCGTTGCACCCGTAGAAAACACCGGCCTACAAGCCGAAACGGTCGATCTAGTAGTTTCGACCGACATCTATGACATGGACGAAGTGGTTAGGGTCCTGAAACCCGGCGGCCGCTTTCTGTTGAGCGCATTGTTCCGCCTAGACGCGCCCAATCCCGAAGAGATCGCCGCCCAGCACGGCCTCAAAGTCGAACTTCGGCGTGACATCACAGAACTCGCACAAACCTTCCTTCACTCCAAAGAAGAAGAGGCACGACTCCTGCAAAAGTCAAGAATCATCAACGATCGCCAGCTTATAACGGTCATCAACAACGCCCTCCGCCGCCGCGGCGGCCATCACCTGCTAGTCAGGTGGCGGAAAGAAGATGTCTGACCGCCGCCTCACTCTTCGAATCGGCGCGTAGCAAGGAACTACGGATAAATCGCCAGCGTTTCCAATCCCGTCGTTTCGGGTAACCCGAGCATCAGATTCATGTTCTGAACCCCGGCTCCGGCCGCACCTTTGACCAGGTTGTCTAGCGCGGTAACCACGATCAATCGACCGCTGTAAGCGTCGATATTGACGTTGATAAGGACGTGATTGCTGCCCCAAGTCTCTTTGGTCGACGGTGCGGATGATACTACCCGCACAAACGGCTCATCAGCGTAGAAAGTGCGGTAGATGTCAGTCGCCCCTTCTTGGGAGACCTCGCTCTTCAGGTTGGCGTAGTGGGTTCCGAGAATGCCGCGCGTCATTGGCGCGAGGTGCGGCACGAACGTTACCTTGACCTCGCCATGCTTGGACAGAGCACTGAGCTCTTGCGACATCTCGGGCATGTGCCGGTGACCGCTCAGGCCGTACGCCGACATGTTGTCGTTGATTTCGTTGAAGTTGTACGCTACGTCGCCTTTACGGCCTGCGCCTGAAATACCAGACTTCGAATCGCTGATAACGTCGGTTTCAATGATGTCTGAAGCGAAGGCCGGGGCCAGTCCGAGTATCGTTCCAGTCGGATAACAGCCGGGGTTGGCAATAAGCCGGCTCCGCTTGACATCGTCGCGATGCAGTTCCGGCATTCCATAGACCGCGTTCTCGATGTGCTGCGGACAAGGGTGTTCGGTCTTGTACCAACTCTCAAAGACGTTGACGTCCTTCAATCTGAAGTCCGCGCTGATGTCAACACATCTGACGTCTTCCTCTATAAACGGACTCAGCGCTTCGGCGCTCGCCGCATGGGGGAGGGCTGAGAATACAAAATCAACCGACGAATCGAGAGAAGGCGAAATCGTCATATCAGCGTCGAGAAGGTGCGGATAGACCTCGCTGAGCTGTTTGCCAGCCGCGCTTCGGCCGGTTACCTGCTCGACTCCCACTTCTGGATGTCGGTAGAGGATGCGCGCCAGTTCGGAACCGGCGTATCCGGTAACGTTGATGATGCCGACACGCGTCTTGGACATCGCTTATCTCCGCCTCTCTCGTCTTTGACGATTCTGGGATGGGATTAAAACTCGATTCTATCCTGAAGGCCTTCGACGATGCTTCACGTACTCGACAACAGCATGTATTCCGTCGGGCGGCGCGCCGAGTTCGATCGCTTTCGTGATATCCGCTTCCGCGAGTTCGTCCTGCCCCAACGCGGTTCTCGCCACCGCGCGGTTGCCCAATGCATCCGAGTTTTCGGGCTCCAACTCCAATGCCCGATCGAGACTTATCACCGCCTGCTCGAAGAATCCCATGCTGAGATAGGCCGTTCCGAGATTGAACTGTATCGTGGCGTTCTTAGGGTCCAACCAAGCCGCCTCTTCAAAGTCCCGCGCCGCTGCGTCCGGCTGACCAAGTTGCGCCGACTTTAATCCCCGCGCGAAATATTCTGATGATGTGGTAGGTTCAGACACTAAGCGCAACCGCTCGACATTTAGCTGCTGACACGACTTCAAGGATAAGCGTCGTCCAATGAAAATCGCCATCATCGGTCAATCCGCATTCGGAAAAGCGGTCCTCGAGGCATTGGCAGACCACAAAGAACACGAAATTGTAGGTGTTTTCGCCGCCCCCGACGGACGCCGTAGACGTGAACCGCTCGCAACCGCCGCCGAGGCGATGGACATCCCGATCTGGCAGTTCAAACGGATGCGAGACCAGGAATGCATCGACGTTTTCCGCTCTCTCGATGCCGACCTCTGCGTCATGGCCTACGTCACTGACATCGTTCCTAATGAAATCATTAACGCGCCGAGACGCGGCACCATCCAGTACCATCCCTCTCTTCTGCCGCTACATCGCGGCCCGAGCTCCATCAACTGGGCGATCATTCAAGGCGACAAACAAACCGGCCTGTCGATTTTTTGGCCGGATGAGGGTCTCGACACCGGACCTATCCTGCTGCAGAAACACGTTGAAATCGAGCCTGACGACTCCGTGGGTTCGCTCTATTTCAACCATCTCTTCCCAATGGGCGTTGAGGCGTTAGTGGAATCGGTGCGACTAGTCGCAGAGGATAACGCTCCGCGCATCGTCCAAGACGAGCACCACGCTACCTACGAGGGATGGTGCGGTCCCAAGGATTCACAAGTCGATTGGTCGAACGATGCGGACAGTGTTCATAACTTGATACGCGGCTGCGACCCCCAACCGGGCGCATGGAGCACGTTGAACAATGAAAAGATCTCGTTGTTTGGGGGCACGAAGACGTTTCGCAACCACACGACCGTTGATCCGGGAACGATTCTCGAAATCGATGGAACGGGAATGACTGTCTCGACCGACGGAGGCTCAGTCAAAGTGAAAAGAGTAAGAGTCGGTCGCGGCCCGAAATCCCCAGCGCACGAAAGCGGCTTGTCAGTAGGTGAGCGATTCAGTTGGCTCGAAACCAATCGACCATGAGTTGAGTCACGCGTCGCGGTGCTTCCAACTTCACCAAGTGACCACAGTCTTCGAGGATCTCAAGCCTCGCGTTGGGCAACGACTTAACTGCTCGTCTGCTGTGGCGTATCGGGATAATCCTGTCCGAGTCTCCCCAGATCAACAGCGTCGATGTTTCAACCTTTGCGAGTTCCGAACTGTGCAAGATGTCGTGCTGGCCACCGAATCCAGTGAAA
>JAAXHR010000460.1:0-386 GCA_012270805.1 Dehalococcoidia bacterium | reverse complement strand
CGTCTGGAGTCGTATCTCACGAATGGTTGCACCATGCGGACTGATGCGAGTCGCAGCAACAGGTTCAACCCCCGCCCGAACCCCGGCGACGACATCAATACTGCGCGATTGAATCGTTCCGGTTCGCGAATCATCGCGCCAATCGAACCCAACGCTCCCATCGAGTGACCAGCGATATCGACGCTACCTATGCCGAGAGCGTCCATAACGCCCAAAATCACATCTGCGATTTGCGACCTCGGCGCGTGTACGCGATCCGGGATTTCGGACATGCCGAACATCGGAACATCAGGCACGATCACTCTATGGTCCGTGGCCAACGCAGCGATTTGTCGATGCCAAACGGCTCCACCGCTACCGGCTCCGTGCACCAACAGCACGGGAGG
>JAAXHR010000412.1 GCA_012270805.1 Dehalococcoidia bacterium | reverse complement strand
ACCCTACTCATGTGTTGCTCCTTGTCGAAAAGAAGATTTGCCGCGCTCAATATCGCCTTGCGAGGGCGATCTGTCGAGTCTAGCAACGGAGGGACGTGTCCCTTCCACACGGAGGGGCCAGTATCCATACTCCAAATAAGAGAAAATTCGATTATGTCTCAACATCCCGTTATATTTATAGACCTGTTGCGGGAGTGTGCCGCAGTGCTGTCCGTTGCCTTTCTCGACTGTGAGAAGGCGAAAATTGACGCGCTGGTGGCAAAAATCAAGAGCACAAGCCTGAAAGAGTACATTTCCACCCTCATCACCGTGGCCGTAACCGGCACAATTGACGTGAGAAAGGAAGCCGCTTTGCCCCAAGGGGATACCGCATGAAACTGCTACATTACCTAGAACTCCAAAACTTCAAGCGCTTTGGTGCCAAGCAGCGCATTGAGTTGGATCATCCAGCCGTGTTTATCGGCCCGAATAACTGCGGCAAGACGACGGCCATACAGGCCATCGCGCTCTGGTCTCAAGCCGTCAAGACCTGGTTAGACAGCAAGGGGCAAGCACCACCCAAAGAGCGGACATCGACATCAATCAACCGGCTCAACATCGTCTCGGTGCCAGTGCAGCGTACGCGCTACTTCTGGCATAACATGGCCGTACGGACCGGCAACCGTGACATCTATTTTCAAATCACGCTGGGCGTCTTACACGAGCACAAGGTCGAGCCTGTCACGATGAGATTCCGCAATCAAGGGAACGAGTTGGTTTATTGCACTCCTGACGAGGCAACCCTTGCGAGGCCAGAGCTCATCGAAACAGCAGCCGGATTCAATGTCAAGTTGCTATATCCAATGTCGGGTCTCGATACCGAAGAAGCCGTTTTACAGCCCGGACGCATCGACGTATTGCTGGGCCAAGGACAAACGGCGCAAGTGCTTCGCAATCTCTGCTTGACTGTATTCCAAAACGCGCCCAAAGATTGGGAAAAGATCGTCGATCTAATGAAGCGTTTGTTTTCAGTCGATCTCGAAAATCCGAATGAGACTACACGCGGTAGTATCGACCTCTTCTACCGTCAATCTCACGTCAAAGATCGGCTAGACGTGTCGCTTGCGGGACGCGGGCTCCAGCAGATGCTCTTAATCGTCGCCTACCTGTATTCGTATCAGCGCAACATCCTCCTGATCGACGAGCCAGACGCGCACCTCGAAATCCTGCGCCAAAAACAAATCTACGTATTGTTGCGCGAAATTGCCGTCGAGAGAGAGTCGCAGATCATCCTCGCTACGCATTCGGAAGTAGTCTTAGAGGAAGCGCGCGATCACAACCTCACACTGCTGTTGCAGGGACGAGCCGACGACCTCGCGGCAAAGAAGGACATCCTCAATACACTCAAACACTACGGGGCCGAACATTACATCCGGGCACAGCAGCAGGGCTACGTACTCTACGTGGAGGGAAGCACAGATATCGATATTCTACGGGCGTTAGCAAAACAACTGAATCACAAGGCAGAAAGCGTTTGGGACGAGCGCGTCAACACATTCTACGTGAAAAACACCTTCCCGATGGCCAACTTGAACTCAGAGCTTGAGCGCGTAGAAGGTGGCTTCGACGCAATGCCGGAGCAACATTTCTTCGCGCTGCGGCCTATGGTGACTAATCTAAGGGGCTTGGCGATCCTCGATAACGACGGCCACGAGCGGAAGGGCTCGGATGAAGGGGGGCTTCAGATCACCTACTGGCGTCGCTATGAAGCGGAAAATTATTTTATCACGCCGGACGTGTTGCGAAACTACGTCGCTGAACAATACCAAGATCTAACGCTCTTTGACGGGTTTCAGAGACAGACCAACGAAGTCCTTGATGAATTAATCCAAGAACGCGTTTTTGACGGTAGCCAAAGCGATTTTGCTACGTGGCGTGATACAAACGAGGACGCGAAACGACTTTTGTGGGAAACAAGAACCGAGCGATTGAAGCTGAGCGACTTTGCCGAAGAGTTCTTCCGGCGTCTCGCGCAGAAGCTCAGACACGCCATGTTGCTCAGGAAAGGCGAACTCCATCGCCTTGTTCACTTCGTTGACCCCACCACAATCCCCGAAGAGGTGAGCGAAAAACTCGACCTGCTGCAAAAACTTTTTGAGCAAGCTAACCCAAGCGAGGAAGAGTCGGAAGAGCCTGAATGAAGGCGACTCACTGTATCAATCGGTCGATTTGAGCCAAAATTGCATCGGGCGGCGGCCGGTCGGAGATGCTTTCCCCTACGTATTTCCATTCTATGTCGCTCTCAGGCGAGACGATGACGGCGGACGGCGTCGCGACGCCGTCACGCAGAAGGTTGTAAACTCCGTAGGCCTTGGCTACCTCGGCGTCCTTATCTGACAGAATGGCGAATTCAGCACCGGTGAGTTCCATCATTTTCAGCGCGTCGGCCGTGTCATCCGTGCTGATCGCCGCAAGCGACACATTGCGCTTTAGAAATTCGGGATACACATCTGCCAACTCACCTAGTTGGCTCCGACAGGAACCTCAGAAGAATCCTCGGTAGAACAGCAGTACCGCGGCCGCGCGGTTGTCGAGTAAGTCGGATAGGGAAACAGAAGTCCCATCCGCCGCCGGTAAGGTGAATGCCGGCGCTCGACCGTCCGCAGAGACCGCATTGGAGTTGCAGCCGACGAGGGCGATGAGGGTCGCGATTGCCAAGGGCAGAAACACTAGAAAATCTCGTTTAAGCCAACGGAGAAACCTGTGAGTGTGGACAAGATCATCGTTTGCCCCTCGCCGTAGATGGCCTCCACCTCAAAAGCACCCTCGCCGAGCCGCAGCACCGTCACCGTCCGGACATCTGGATCGACCAGCCAGTACTCCTTCACGCCGTGCTTGACGTATAGAGCGCGTTTGAGCGTCCGATCGCGCCCAGCAGTAGAGGGGGACAGGATTTCGACGACCAAATCCGGTGCACCGAGGACATTCGCGCCGCCGAGCAACAGGTGCGCTCGCTCATTAGAGACGAACAATAGGTCCGGCTGTACCACATCCGTGTTCGACAGCACCACGTCGCAGGGCGC
>JAAXHR010000219.1 GCA_012270805.1 Dehalococcoidia bacterium | reverse complement strand
GCTCCCGAAGGCGAGCGCGGACTCGGTCTCGGGGGCTCGCTCAATGACTTTGTCCGTCCGAACCCCAAGGAGTACATGCACGCGGCCAATCGCAACAACATGGTGATCTGCCAAATCGAAAGCAAAGAGGCACTCGACAATCTTGACGCGATTGCCTCAACACCGGGCGTCGATGTCCTATGGGTGGGTCATTTCGATTTGACTCAGTCGCTCGGCATCGTGGGCGAGTTTCAGCACAATGAATTCCTCAATGCCCTCAAACGCGTTGCCGAGGTCTCCAAGCAATATGGCCAAGCCACCGGCATCCAGCCTTCAAACCTGGAGCAGGCCCGCGCCTGGATGGACATCGGGTGCAACATGATCTCCTACTCTGCGGACCACGGCGTCTATAGCGCCGCGCTGCGCTCCGCCGTTAAAGCACTACGCGGATAGCCCTTCCGGGTCGGCGCAATCAGGCGACCCCGTCTCACAAGTTGTGAACGTATAAAAAACTATCAGGCAATCGCGACTTTCCAGGACGGAACCCAGGATCCATGCCTTCTGCAGGACAAACGATTCCTGGGTCCGATCTCGGCACCCTTCCGAATACGCTTCATCTTCCAGGGCGCCTGCGACCCTTTCATGAACACAAGACGCTCCAAAGCATCACTACCAGCTTGGAACAACTCTGTCTTGGCTTTCTGGAGAGTAAAACCGGGGCCGCTGTGCAACTCGTACCAGGTGAAAAAGACCAGCTTCACGGAAAGGCCGACAATGACGAGACCCAAGGCGAAGACCGTGAACTTGAGAATTGCGATGTTCAATATCACGCTGGTAATGTCCTACCGGGCGGCAGGTCGTTGGCGACAGGGATGGGGTCGATTGGAAAAGTTACAAGCAGCAACGATGAGTCGACCTGCAATCGCTCAAGACGGAACAGTCAGTTAGCGTTGCGCGTGGAAGCGGAGCGGCTCGCACCGGCAACGTTCTGATGTGAACGCACAAAACCATCGATGCCCGTCGCTATCTTTGCCACACTCGCCGCCGCGGCGTCGCTCATCTTGGAAACGACTGTCCGCACGTCCCGGATTTGAACCCCTGCCGTTTCCTCGTGAACCCCACTCCAGAGCGGTTCTCGGTTTGCGACCCTCAACAAATCTGCAGACACTCGCAACGCGACGCTCACTGTCGAGCCATCTGGCGAATCCACTTCCTCGAGTCGCTCGATGCGGCCTCGGATCAGGTAGTCAGCAGTTGTCCGTCCGTCAAACATCACGATGCGATGGAAGGTTTTTTTACTCCGCAGATGGTCCAGCAAAGACTGTGCGATCGTCGTTCGAGGATCCTCCGCCCAACGGTGGTATTCGTAAAACCCCACTTCCTCACGGTTGGGCCGGTAAACGATTTTGTCTTGCGTCAACATCTTCGAACCCCGAAAAGGCATCAGAATCGCCGTCTTGATTCCCTCTGCTTGCGCCGCCAGTGGAGCCGGGGGGATATTCAGCTTGTAGTAATGAGTCGGCGGGATTTCTCCGCCGCAGGAAAACGCGCTGAGAACCACGATCACGACGGCGAGAACGCATGCGGTGAGGGTGCTTTTAAACTGCAAGGAGACGTTGAACCTCGGTATCCAGTCGGAGTAATCTTGCACTTATGATGAACAGTTTAGCGCTCAACTGTCACCACTGCGGATTTCAGCTCAAGCTTGTGAGCGGGATGAAGATCCACCGCCGCGATGCCTGCGATTCCTGCGGTGTAGACCTCCACTGTTGCCGCAACTGTCGTTTCTTCGATCCTGACAAGAGCAATCAATGCGCTGAGCCGCAAGCCGAGCTCGTCGCTGACAAGGAACAATCGAACTTCTGCGACTACTTCGAGCCGCGGACTACCGTTGATCTCGTCAACCGAAGCAGGGGCAGCGCCGAAGCCGCCCGCAGGAGCTTCGATGCCCTATTCAAGAAGTAGTCGTCAGCACGGAGAATGACACGTGATTTCGGCTCTATGGAATAAAGAAATCCAACGCCCGTTAGCCTAGCCCGATCTCCGCATAGAATGTCCGTAATTCACGAACCTGAGCGTCCGTGAAACTCTTCTCCGGTGGACGCAGCCAACGTTGCGCCACACCGAAGTGCTCCAACGTCGCCCGCCAGAAGGCATGAGACCACTTCAAGAAGAACGGCACGTCGTAGTCCAACACGATCTTGCGGGCCGCTTCCAAATCTTCACTTTCGATCGCTCCCCAGAACCGCATCGCCACCTGCGGGGCAAACGTCGAAAACGTGCTGTAGTAGGCCTGCATCCCGAAAGGCTGATACATCAAAAAGCGTGACTTCTGACCACCGGCAAAGATGTTCAAACGATCTCCATACAGTTTGAACACCTCCATCGAGTACTTCTGAGGATACTCTTCCTTGTACGCAGACACTTGGTCGATCGTCACGATCTGCTTTAAGGCCGCCAGCGGGACCTGTCCCTGCATTCCGAGTGCAATGCCGCCGCCAGCTTTGGCAATCTTCCGGAAGTGTTCATAGAGGGCGTCCTGCGAGCCATGCCGAGGCAACTGAACCTGAACGCAATCGGCACCGAGCGACTTGGCGTAGTGCGCGTAATCCTCGCATTGTCCCGTCCACCAAGGACCAACCGCGGCGATGGTCACTCCTCTTCCCGCGACCGTTTCCACCATGGTATTCGTAAGCGCACGCACCTCTTGATAGGTCAAGCGATCATACTGATTGTTTCCTGACGTGAGGGCGAAGACCTTGACGCCTTTTTTCGCCGCCAGTTCGATTTGGTTCTTGATGCCCTGATGATCGACCTTGAAGTCCTTCGTGTAGACCGTCGGCATCGACAGTATCGGTCCTCGGAGACGCTTGCGAAATTCTTCGGGACTCAATGTCGCCGAGCGCGCCGATCGTGGCGGAGGAACAGCCACTAACGAAGCCGCCGCCGCCTTCAGGAACCAACGTCTGTGGGAGGTATTTATTCTCGACATGGCTGATTATGACTCTCTATAGTCGGACAATGGCCTCATGACCGAAAGCTCGACCCACTACTTGCTTCGGGCCTTTTCTTTCTATCCGACCCAGCTTCCAACGTACCAACGTCACATGTATCCTTTCATGCAATCTCGACCGAGCAAAAGACCGATGTTGTTCACCCACCCGCTGGTCGAGATCACCTCCAAGGTGATGTCATGCTCCGCAAAATGTTCCTGGCGCATCCGATAAGGAGAGTGCAGGCATCCCAGAAACACCAGCGGTCGGGTGACTGCCACTTTGTTGTCCTTCACCAGTCGCACTGACTCTACGAACTGTCACAGGACGTGGAAGTATCCGTTTCTCTCGACCACTTCCAGCGGCATGTCAAACAAACTCGAAAGCCCTTCTGACGACAGAATCTCGTTCTTGAATCCGTCGCGGAAGACGCATCCATCCTTCATCAAGACGATTCGTTCGATTTCCGGAATGATATCGGGCAAATGATGCGTTACCAAAACGATGCTCACGCCCGACCGCGCTATCTTGCGCATCGTCGCTCGCAACTCATCCACAGCTCGCAAATCGAGGCTGGCCGTCGGCTCATCAAGAATGAGAGCCCGAGGATTATGAATCAACGCTCGTGCAATGATGACACGTCTCGATTCACCCGATGAGATCTCCGACATGTCCTGGTCAGCCAGATGTGATATCTCGAGCTTCGCCATAACCTCATCAGCTTGCTCACGCATCGCTACAGCAACTTCGTTGTGTGGCCAGATCTCAGCGCTGCTGAAGAATCCTGACAGCACCGCTTCCCTGACCGCGATAGGCCGCGTGCACATCTTGATCCAATCCGGAGACACGATTCCGAGTTGCGGACGCAGGTGAAAGATATTCCAACGTTCCTTACCCAAAATTTTCAAGGACCAGTTATCAACAGTCTGCAGGGGATGAAGCTCCCGCATAATCGTCTTGATCAGCGAAGATTTTCCAGAGCCGTTCGGACCAACAATCGCTACATGCTCGCTGAGATCGATTGACAGCGTCAACGACTGCAGTACCGTCCTGCGGCCCCGCATCACACTGACGTTACGAAAATCGATCAACGATCCTGTGCGCTTTGGGATGGCCCCGTTTCTGTTCATTGACATTGAATCGTCTCTAAAACCCGGCGCTATCCGTCGGAATACGATTCCGGCGGCTCGACGTCACGGAAACACCCGATGACGCGCCTGTGGCCTGAGAGAGTGCGTGGCCCCTGATCAACAACCGTAGCGTGGACCCCACCGGTCAAGTCCTCGCCATCCCTGACTCATCTGCAACTCCAAAGCGGGCCCGAATCCCACGACCGTACAAGAGGGGCTATCCTAACAAACCCCACGTCCTGCCACCCTGACGAAGTATGGGAACGACATGCCGAGCCCCGCAGCTAGCCTGCATTTCTCACCACCCGACGGTCTAAGCACGCGATACGACCG
>JAAXHR010000282.1 GCA_012270805.1 Dehalococcoidia bacterium | reverse complement strand
GGCCCTACGATTACAATGGCGCATAAACTGGCGTCAGGTTCAAGCTGCGACAAGGGTCGCTCTATTCGTATTGGTGTTCCTGAGACGATCGATGAAAGGAGTCTGCTTTGACCATTAAAGAACTCGATCTATTTGCAGTCGGAACAAGACGAGAGAACGGTACGCTCAGTCCTCACATTATCACCCGTATCATCTCAGACGATGGTGTAGTTGGTGCGGGCGAAATGTCCGACCTCAGTATCCGAAACATACCCGACATCAACCATCTCGAGTATATACTTCGGAAATCGTTGATCGGAATCGATCCATCCGATCCAACCGCCATCGATCTGATCGTCGACGGATATAAGGGACAAATTGGCGCAGGTGTGGACATTGCGATTCACGACCTTCGGGCCAAGAGCTTGGGCATTCCAATTCACGACCTCTATGGAGGTGCTTACCGAGATCGCTACAAAATCTGCTACCCCATCTTTCGACAATTCGAAGAGGCGGACGTCGCACCCAACGTCGAGCGAGTCGGTCGCATGCTCGAGCTGGGATTCGACCTGTTCAGATTTTACGTGGGTGGAAACCTCGAAATCGACAATCAGATCTTACATGAGTGTCGCGATCGTTATGGAGATCGATTCAAAGTTAAATCACTGGACTTCAGCCGCCGACTTGATTGGAAGTCGTGCGTAGCCGCCGTTGAGCGTCTGCAGTGGGTCGAGCCGATCCTGGTTGAAAGTCCCGCACCCGACATCCCGGGCAAAGCAAAGGTGCGTGAGCGCATCCGGTTTCCGGTCAGTGAGCATGTCAGCGACGAGACCCAGGCCATTGCTTTCGCGGAAGGACAGGCTGTCGACATCTTCAATATTGCGACCTGCCACCAGGGCATCAAACGAGCGCGCCAGATCTTCGCCATAGCACAGGCCACCGGAATCTCCACCTTGATTGGCACAACTCAGGAACTTTCTATTGGGACCTCCGCGCAGGCGCATCTGGGCGCATCGGTATCCAACCTCGATTACCCTGGCGATGCGGCTGGCGCGCAACTCTACATTGACGACGTTGTCAAACACCGGGTCCAGTACGAAAATGGCTACCTTCTCGTGCCTAAAGGTCCGGGTCTAGGGATGGAACTCGACGAATCGCAGCTTCAAAAGCTGGGGGACCGTCAGTGGACATTTATGCAAGAACTGCCGCTGGAGCGGCAGGAAGACCGCGGGAAAGTAGGCGAGAAGGTACAATGATGAAGGTAGAAATCTTTGTTTGGATTGTGATCTGAGATCTTGAAAACGATTTCTTCCCACAATTTTCCCTGGAGCTTTCTATGCAAGTTTATAACGTTGGTGTTATCGGCTGTGGCAGGATTTCAAGTTTACTGGAGCAGGAAACACATCGCGGAACGCCGAACACTCATGCGGGTTGTTACAATCACTGTGATCGAACCCGTATTGTC
>JAAXHR010000041.1 GCA_012270805.1 Dehalococcoidia bacterium | reverse complement strand
TCCAAGAGCAAAGTAAACCCGATGATCGGCGCCGCAGGTGTGTCCGCCGTGCCTATGGCGGCGAGAGTCGTGCAAGATATGGGCCAAGACGAGGATCCTGAGAACTTCCTTCTCATGCATGCCATGGGGCCAAACGTGGCCGGCGTTATCGGCACTGCGACCGTCGCGGGCGTACTGATTGCAGTCGTGCCGTCTTTGATCGGGTGATTTTTGGATGCTTCGCATTGCGGTTGTGTAACATCAATTTCTGTAATCCCATGCGCGGATAGTTCCGTCGATTCTCGGAGGCCCTCCAATGCCTGATCTAACAATGCGGGGCGTATACCCGATCCTGTCGACACCGTTCGACAAACACGGCAACATTGCGTTTGACGACCTCGACAACCAAGTCGAATGGATCATCGACCAAGGTGTCCACGGTGTCGGCATAGCTATGGCAAGCGAGGTGTTCAAACTAACCGAGAGCGAACGCGACGCAGTCTTGAAATCTGTCGTTGACACCGCAAAAGGCCGTGTAAAGGTTGTGATGAATACCGGCGTGGAGGGCACAGACGCGACGATCGCGTACTCCCGGCGAGCCGAGGAACTCGGTGCCGACGCGCTAATGATCAGACCGACGAGTTATATACCTACGGTTGCATCGGAACATATCGAATTCTTCGTGCGCATCGCCGAGTCGGTGGGAATACCGATCTTCATGCAAGATCAAAGCACAGCGCCAGTACCTCCGAGTATGGCTGTAGCGTGTGCAAGACAGCACGAGAACCTCTGTTACATCAAAGTCGAAACACCCCCGACGATTCCTCGAATGGCTGAGGCACAAAGTTTAGTCGACGACGATGCTAATCTCATTCTGTTCGGAGGTATGGGCGGAGCGTTCCTCCTCGAAGAACTGCGACGTGGTTCGGTAGGCACAATGCCAGGATCTACTTTGCCAGACAAATTCGTTGAAGTCTGGGATCTGTGGGAAGCCGGAGACGAAGCTGGCGCGCTCGACGCTTTTGACAAGTACGCTTCGATTATCCGCTCGTTGGCGCAAGGTCAGGGTCTAGCCAATTGGATCTACAAACACATCATGTGGCGTCGAGGTGTCTTCAGCAAAGAAGGCATCTACGCACGCGGTCCATCGCTTAGGCCGGACGATGGACACCTGAAGGAAATAGACGCTTTGTTGGATAGGGTCGGCTTGCTTGAAGTATCTGGTTAGTCACTCACGGTTGTTTTTGGGACATGACTGTCACTCCAAAGAGCCGGTTGAGGACGAATTCGATTCTCGAAATCGCCTCAGAATACTATGGTGAAGTCACTGACTGCAATTGTCGACGCATCGGCGCGTCGAATTTAATCAAAACTAAACACCAATACCTCCGAGAACCGCGATGGATTTGATTCTCGGAACTAACACCGACCTAGCGGTCTGGCAGCTTGTTCTGATGGGCGTGATCTCGCTCGCAGTAGGATTATCCGGTGGTGTCGTCGGGATCGCATTGGGGGTCATCAGATTGCCGATGCTGACTCTTTTCGGGGTAGATCCACTGATCGCTGCTGGCACCAATCTCATGATCAGCGTGATGGGTTCAACGCTTGGGACACTTGAAGCGTTTTTCAGCAACCGGGTAGTTCCTACTGTTGTTTTCGCGATGGGGGGGCCTGCAATCGTCGGCGCATTCTTCGGCGGCTACTTCGCCGACGCGGTTCCGATCTGGGTACTTCTCACGGTGGTGACACTGCTGATGGCTTGGTCGGCTCTTTTCCTGATCTTCTGGTCGCTCAGGATCATGCGTATACGCCGTCGCTACCCCAGCGCGCGCACCCGGCGCGCGATGACAGGCGGCGGCGACGGTCAACTCGAACTCGACGTGAAACAAGTGAGTAGGGAAGGTGTCGCTGGGTTTGTAATCGGCCTGATAGGTGGAGCGGTGGGATTGGTCTTGGGAGTGTTGCGGATGCCAGCGTTACTCGCGATGAAGATGGACCCGCACAAAGCCGCCGGAACAAACTTGGCTATCACAGTGCTTGTGGGGATCGCAGGTTTCGTCGGACATCTGCTGAAAGGAGGTGTTGACTGGCACTTGATCGCGATCGTAGGCATACCTGGCGTCTTGGGCATGTACGCTGGCACCAGATTGGCGAATCGCTTCGATGCCGCAGGTCTCCGGCTTGTCGTGGGCATCGTGGTCCTTCTCGTCGCCCCGGCGGTCCTTTTAGGCGCGTTCCGCGACTAAACTAACTGCAAGCAACTCAACCGGGTTCACGGATCAATGCGCAGAAACATGTACGACGCGATGGAGGCCGAACGACCATTGCAGGTCGCAGGTGTAATCAACGCATACGCCGCAATCCAAGCCGAAAAAGCAGGCTTCAAGGCAATCTATCTGTCAGGTAGCGGCATCGCTACTGCCTCCTATGGATTACCGGATCTGGGCATGACGGGCATGACTGACGTGTTGATCGACGTTGAACGCATCAGGTCTGCGAGTGAGTTGCCGTTACTCGTAGATTGCGATACCGGTTGGGGTGCCGCGCTTTCAATCGCCCGAACTGTTCGTGAGATGGAGCGAGCCGGGGTTGCGGCGATCCACATTGAGGATCAGGTGCAGGAGAAGCGATGTGGCCATCTGCCGGGCAAGATGGTGGTGGAGACCGAAGAGATGTGTGATCGAATCAAGTCTGCGGTCGATGCGCGGTTCGACGACCAATTCATGGTCATGGCCCGCACAGACGCGCTGGCCACGGAGGGGTTGACGCGAACTTTGGACCGTTGTGCTGCGTACATCGATGCAGGTGCTAACTCGATCTTCGCCGAAGCGGTGACTGAGTTGAAGCAGTACCGAGAATTCGCTGCTCAAACCAACGTGCCGATACTTGCAAACCTGACCGAATTCGGTAATACGCCACAATTCACAGTCGATCAGTTGCGATCAGCGGACGTAGCCATGGCACTATACCCACTCTCCGCATTTCGCGCGATGAGCCGTGCCGCCGAAGAGGTGTACTCTGGAATCAAGAATTCAGGGACACAGCGCGATGTTGTGCGGTTAATGCAGACTCGTGAAGAACTTTATGAGAACATCGGCTACCACGAATACGAACAGAAAATAAACGACCTGTTTTCAGCTCGCAGGCAATCGGGACCAACGAAATGACCATCACTGCCAAAGGTTTGGCTGGCGTAATTGTCGGAGAAACCGGAATCTCAACCGTGGGCAAAGCTGGTGCCGGACTGACTTACCGCGGCTACAGCATTGAAGACTTGGCTAAGCACTCAACCTTTGAGGAGGTGGCGTATCTGCTAATCTACGGCAAACTGCCCGACCGAATGGAGCTGCGAGCTTACAACGAGCGATTGGCCAATCTCCGCGAGCTGCCGCCCGACGTGTGCCGTGTGCTCGAAGCATTGCCGATGTCAACGCACCCGATGGATGTGTTACGAACTGGCTCGTCGATGATCGGTTCACTTGAACCCGAAGGCGAAGAGGGCAGAAGCGCGCCATACGTTGCAGATCGATTGATGGCATCCATGACATCGATGTTGGCTTATTGGCATCGTTACGCGCATCGAAAGCAGCGGATCGATACTCAGTCCAACGAGGTCGGGCTGGCAGGACATTTCCTCCGGTTACTGACTGATCAGAAACCTAACGAATCCGCTCGTCGCACGCTCGACACCATACTTGTTCTCTACGCCGAACATGAATTCAACGCTTCAACATTCACTGGGCGGGTGGTGACCAGCACACTCTCGGATACCTACTCAGCAGTAGTCGCGGCGATCGGCGCACTGCGAGGTCCCCTCCACGGCGGCGCTAACGAGGCGGCGATGGAACTCATAGCCTCGTTCGACAGCCCGCAACAAGCGGAGAAATCGATTCAACACATGCTTGATGCGCGACGGTTGATCATGGGCTTTGGCCATCGGGTCTACAAATTCGGGGATCCCAGATCCGACATCGTGAAGGAACTGGCTCGGACACTCGCCATCGAGAACGAAGATACGACATATTTCGAGATCTCTGAAGGGATCGAAGAGGTGATGATGCGCGAGAAGGGACTGCATCCCAACCTCGATTTCTATTCAGCGACCGCGTATCACCTGTGTGGCATCCCAACGGTAATGTTTACTCCGTTGTTTGCCGTCAGCCGCACTTCAGGTTGGGTCGCGCACGTAATCGAACAGCGCGACGACAACAGATTGATTCGACCGAACGCGGACTATATTGGACCGTCCGCACGGAAATACGTCGAGTTGCAAGACAGGTAATGACGAACCGATACGACGAAGTCATTGCCGAGATTGCTGAATATGCCTGCCGTCCGGGAGAGGTCGGCACTGATGAGGCGTTTCGAACTGCGCGGCTAGCGCTTATGGATTCCATCGGGTGCGCATTTTTGGCACTCGGTTTTCCAGCATGTCGCGACTTCATCACGACCGACGGAGCGCTGGATAACTCACGTGGTCAAACGCCAATTCCCGGGACATCGCATTTCAAATCTGCTTCACAAGCCGCGTTCGACATCACGACCGCAATCCGGTGGCTCGATTTCAACGACACTTGGCTCGCCAAAGAATGGGGACACCCGTCCGACAACTTAGGAGCGATTCTCGCAGCGACGGACAGCATCTCCAGATCTCGTAGAGAACTTGGCGGCCATACATTTCGTGTACGTGATGTCCTTGAGATGACGATACGAGCCTACGAGATCCAAGGCATTTTGGCACTCGACAACGCATTCAATCGTGTAGGGATCGATCACGTCCTGCTCGTCAAGATTGCTTCGGCTGCAGTTGCCGCAGCCGCCATGTCGGACAGCGATGAAGAAATCGTGTCATCCGCGGTTTCACACGCGTGGCTTGATGCAACTTTGCGCACCTATCGGCATGCCCCAAACACCAACGCCAGAAAATCCTGGGCAGCTGGAGATGCGGCATCACGTGGCGTTTCACTCGCCGAATTCGCATTGCGGGGTATGGGTGGCTGTTACTCGGCTCTAACAGCACCAAACTACGGTTTTCAAGATGTGTGGTTCGAAGGACAAGATGTCACGCTAGGGAGACCCCTTACGTCGTACGTGATGGAAAACGTGCTGTTCAAAGTCAAGTACCCGGCGGAGTTCCACGGGCAGACTGCCGTTGAAGCCGGCGTCGCCTTGCATCCGATGGTGGCACATCGATTAGATGAGGTTCGCAAAGTTGAAATTAAGACCCAAGAGCCTGCGATACGGATCATCGACAAGAAGGGCGAACTGAACAATCCAGCCGATCGAGATCACTGCATTCAATACATGACTGCAGTGGCTTTAATCAACGGTGATGTCACATCGGACGACTACGAGGATGACGCATCGAACGATCCACGCATTGATGCCTTGCGCGAGAAGATGGTGGTATCCGAACGTCCTGAGTACACAACCGAGTACCTCGATCCGGAAAAGCGTTCAATCGCGAATGCTCTGACGGTGAAATTTGATGACGGAAGCAGCACCGATGAAGTGGAGGTCCGTTTTCCGATCGGACACCGAACTCGTCGAACTGAAGCGATCCCGCTTCTTTTCGACAAGCTCAACGGGAACCTTGAATCCACGTTTGGCGATTCCGATTTCGTGCGTGAAGTTGGTGCGAGGTTCCGTAAATTGGAAGAGTTAGATGAGATGCCCGTGACCGAATTCATGGATGTATTGAGCCTAGACACTCAGGTGGAAAGGACTGCTGAGAATTGACGAAAAAGCTGACCGGCAGCGATTTGTTGAATATGTCCCTCAAAGCCGAGGGCGTTGACACGCTGTTCGGTATCGCGGGCGATCACATTCTCGACATGTTGGATCGCATGGTCGATGAACCGTTCCGCATGATTGACACGCGCCACGAGTCCGGCGCGGTTCATGCGGCCGACTCATATGCACGAATACTCCGTCGCGCTTCGGTCGCACTCTCAACGACGCCCGGACATGCGAACGCGGTGCCAGCTTTGGCGAACGCGTTGCACTCGGAGGCGCCTGTGGTCAATATCGCGGGTAGTGCCGATTCGCCGAATTTGGGGCGTGGTGCGATGCAGGAGATCGATCAAGTTGGCATTGCTAGACCAGTGACAAAAGGCGCATGGCAGGTTCCATCGCCGGAACGCATCCCAGAGTACGTCGCGTTGGCCTTTCGCACGGCTCTCAGCGGTCGCCAAGGACCGGTTCACCTGACCATTCCTCACGACTACCAATCAGCGACCGTGGATGTTTCCGATTTCGAAAGATACGCACCGCGTGAGTACAGCGCTCCGACGAGGGTTATGGCCGATACGGCGAGAATTCGAAGAGCAGTTCGGTTGCTCAATTCGGCAGAGCGGCCATTGATCATGGCTGGTTCTTCAGCTGGAGCGACCGCCGATCCCGTCGAAGTTCAAAGATTAGTTGAGACCACGCGCATCCCGTTCGTATCAGAGGACTCTGCGCGGGCGCTCATCCCTGACTCTCATCCGTACAGCATTGGATTGGGATATCTTCCGTTGAACCGGGCGGCTCAGATGGTCCGCGAGGCCGACGTCGTTTTGATGTTGGGTAAACGCTTGGACTACACGCTCGGTTTCGGTGGCAACCCACCGTTTAATAAGGACGTCAAGTTCATCGTCGTCGATCCGGCGCCCGCAGAGATAGGAAGAGCACGGACTGCCGAGGTGGCGGTTCTAAGCGATGTCGGTGCGGCGGTTTCTCAGCTCGTCGACGAAGCCGCGAAGCTGACCTGGCAAGAGCCGGCCGATTGGTTATCCGTCTTGCGAAGCGAACGAGAAGCCTGGATGGAAGAACTCTACGAATATGCCGGCCCATCCACGCCGATGCACCCGATGTTCGTGAGCGAGACGTTGCAGAAACATCTCGACGACGATGCCCATATCACATTCGATGGTGGCGACTACTGCCATTTCCTGCGGGCCACAGTGCCCCGAGAAAGGCCATTCAGATTCCACAATGTTTCAAGCTTTGGAATGATCGGGGTTGGCATCGCTTATGGGATGGGAGCACAGGTGGCACTGCCCGACACTCAGTGCGTCGTTTGTGTCGGAGACGGTTCGTTCGGCTTCAACGGCATGGAGCTCGACACGATGGTGCGTCATAACCTGCCGGTGAAGATTCTGCTAGGCAACAATTCGATCTGGGGTATAGATTGGCAGATTCAGAAGGGAATTTACGGCCGTCCAGTATGGACCGACTTAGCACGAGGAACACGCTACGATCTAGTGGCAAAGGGTCTTGGCGCGTACGGAGAAAACGTCCGAACGCCGGAGGAACTTGAACCGGCAATGAAACGCGCATTCGCACATAACGGTCCGGCATTGCTAAACATCGAAGTGGATCAAATCATCAGTCCAGTGGCCGAAGCGGCGATCGATCGCAAAGTAGGCTCGCACGGTTAAGTCCTGAGACGCGCCCAAGGAGACGAGAGCATGACGATCAAAGTTGACAAGACGCGTGCACCCGACGGTGGTGCCGGTTACTTCGATCCCGAATTCGTCGAGCGACGAGAGTTGCTGCCCGGTGTGCACGCCCGATTGATTTGGGGCGAGCGCGTAATGATGGGCATCATCGATATCGATCCGAACGCCGTGGTCCCGTGGCACTCCCACATGCACGAACAGTGTGGGCGAGTTCTGGAAGGTTCAGCGTGGTTCGAACTCGAGGGCCACGAAAAGACCAAATTGGTTGCGGGAGAGCACTACGTTATCCCCGGTCATGTCCCGCATCAAGTGACCGCGACGAGTGAAGGTTGCGTCGCGCTTGATATCTGGTCGCCGATTCGAGAAGAGTACATTTCCGACGACATTGGTTTCTTCAGTAGTTCCCAATAGTCGCCGATAACCTGGTCGGCGCTAATTCGATCGGCCTTCCGGAAATCCGAAAATCCCGTCCGCGTCATCCGACGGACGGGATTGTTTTCGATAAAAAGATGGGCTACTGCTTGGTCTCCCAGAAGATGTTGCCGATCTCTTCCAAAGCAGCTTTGAAGGCCTGCGCCGCCTCCATGTCAACGTTCTGCTTCGCTTGGCTACCTAGTTTGCAAGCGTTCCAGACTAGTTCGTGGAGGTTCGGATACTGCTCAAGATGCTCAGGCTTGAAGTAGTCGGTCCAGATGATGAGGATGTCATCTTTGGCCTTCTTGGCGTGTTCTTCCTTGGCTACGACGTAACGGATAAGATTGTTGCGCGCCGAAACGTCTGACATGTCACCCGCTTCTTGGATCAACTCAGTCATCCGGATGACGGTCTGGGCTGCCTGAATTGCGTCGCGAGGATCGTAAATCCCGCACGGGATGTCACAGTGCGCATGGGCAACGCCGATTGGGGACAAACGGTCAGCTATTCTTCTGACACTTTGTAGCATCATCATGGTTCCTTTCATGTTTCCGTGAGACCACCTCGCGGACCAGTAGAGCGATAGTCGATAACATGTCGATTACCGATATCAAGAATAGACTACTCCGATGTTCGCTAGCGTCAAAACGAAATTACAAGCGATCGTCGAAGTTCCGGGCAGATTTCTTGATCGTCTGACTAGCAAATGGGTGCTGATTGTCGGTCACTCGATGCACCCGGCGTTGCGAGACCGGCAAAGAGTGCGGGTCAGCCGTCGAGCCTTCAAAAGGTCTGAACCGGCGCGCTGGGACATCGTCTTGTTTGAACACCCCGAACGGGAGCGATTCTGGGAGACGAAGCGAATAGTTGCCCTGCCGGGTGAACATGTGCGATTAATTGCCGGGCGTCTCCAAATCGGCGGAGTCGAAATCGACGACCCGTTCATCTACAGCAGTCAACCTCAGATGGATCGAACTTGGGTGTTGCGAGAAGACGAATATATCGTGATGGGCGATAACCGCGGACGTTCAACTGATAGCAGGACGTTCGGCCCAGTCCCACGCCGTAACATCTTGGGCAAGGTGATAATCGAGCGACCGCAAACGAATGCTTAGTGTTCGCTCAATTGCCTGCAGAAGTCATTTCCTGAATCAAAGTGTTCACTCTACGGGCAATATCGTGGATCAGCGGGACGATTTCTTCGTCCGATGACATCTGAGACGGGTTGGGCAATTCCCAATCATCCGCATCTGCGAAGTTCACCGCAGGACAAGATTCGGTGTCCACTTCGCATCCCATTGACACGACCCTCGGGTCGCCTTTCAACATCTCGTCGGTCAACAACTTCGGAACTTCTCCAGAGACGTCTAGATTGAACGACTCCAATATGCGTTGAACTGCCGGGTTGATTTGTTTGCCCGGCGTGGTGCCAGCGGACTGAGCACGCATTTCCAAACCTAGTTTCGCAGCGCGGTCGTTAAATATCGTTTTGGCGGCGACGCTTCGTCCCGCATTGTGGGTACAAAGGAACAATACGTCTATCCGGTCTTTACTCATATTTACTCCTAACGACTTGGACGGGCTCAGGATTGCCGCCGGGCAAACCCGGTTCGATGACTAACTTGAACAGCAGTGCACCCAACGGCGCACCGACGAGTGGACCAAGAATGTAGACCCAAAATCCGCCTTCTGGGCCAGGTATTGCTATGTCGCCCCAACCCGCGAGCCACGAAACGATACGTGGCCCGAAATCTCGTGCCGGGTTCCAACCAGCTTGAGTAATTGGTGCAAACAGACTGATGAGTACAGCCACGGTAAATCCGATGAAAAACGGTGCCATGCCGTTCGTTGGGATACCCGCGTTTCGTCGTTCGGTGAGCGCGAAGATGACCATCGCTAGGATTGCGGTGCCGAACGCTTCGACCGCGAACGCGTGCAACGGCGAGACCGCCATCGTCGCCGAGTCAAACATCCCGGGATTGGGGAAATATTCGCCGAAGGCCATGGCGGATCTTTGGCTACCCGCTTCGCCACGAACGATACCATTTTCCATTTCAAAACGGTCAATGAACGGATTGAACAGGATCAAGACCGCGACACCCGCAATCACAGCACCGATCAACTGCGCACCCCAATATGCGAACAAGCGATTCAACGGAAATTGGTCGCGCCTGAAGATAGCGAATGCCAGACTCACCGCGGGGTTGAGATGTGCTCCGGACACCGCGCCACTGACGTAAATCGCCAATGTGACGCCAAATCCCCATACAACTGCGACTTGCCATAATCCAACCTGTGCCCCGGTGAAAACTGCGGCGGCGACTGAACCTATTCCGAAGAGCACCAATATGAAAGTGCCTAACGATTCTGCCACGCAAGCACTCAACAGTGGCACTATAGGAGAATCGGATGCGCCATGCCGCAATAGGCTCATTGACTATCGCCTTTGATCCACTTGGCAGCATCGATCGAGAAATAACTGATGATGTTGTCTGCTCCCGCCCGCTTGATGCTCAGGAGCACCTCTAGAACGGTGTTCTTCAAGTCGATCCATCCATTCGCCGCCGCGGCGTGGATCATCGAGAATTCACCGCTCACGTTGTAGGCATAGAGCGGACGTTCAGGAAATTGTCCTTTTGCGCGGGTTATGACGTCGAGATATGCAAGTGCTGGTTTGACCATGATGTAATCAGCACCCTCTGCGATGTCGGCTTCGATCTCATTCATGGCTTCGATCTGTTGACTCGTTGCCATCTGGTAGCTTCGCCGATCACCGAAACTCGGCGTTGAATCGGCCGCATCCCTGAACGGTCCGTAGAAGGCTGAAGCGTACTTCGCGGAGTAGCCGAGAATCTTTACGTTCTTATGTCCCGTGTCGTTGAGAGCTGCCCTAATTGCCGCAACTTGACCGTCCATCATCGCCGATGGCGCGACCACCTGCGCACCTGCATCGGCGTGTGAAACCGCAGCCGAGGCCAGCAAAGGCAAGGTCGCGTCGTTATCGACTTCTCCGTTGTCAGTCAGCTTCCCGCAGTGTCCATGGTCGGTGTACTCGCACATGCAGACATCCGTGATGGCCACCGCTGCAGGAAATCGCCTTCGCAGTTCAAAAACCGTTCGTTGCACCGCTTCATCAGGCGACCACGCCTTTGATCCCGTCGCATCTTTTTCATCCGGGACCCCGAAAAACAAAAAGCGATCGATGCCCAGCGACAGGGCAAGCTCCGTTTCGCGCATCGCTTCGTCAGTCGACAAACGTGCGATACCGGGCATGGATGGCACTGATTCTCGACGGTTTTCCCCGTTGATGAGGAACATCGGATAGACGAACTCAGTGCCGTCCAACCCCGTCTCGGCGTTTAGCCAACGCACTTCGGCGGTCGAACGCAAAGGTCGAAATCGTTGGAAATCGGGCAGGGCGGATGACGACATTGCGTTCAACTATCGCGGAAGTGGTTTTCGATCGCTGAGACTAGCCCAAGAATTGATTGCTCTTCGGGAATGATGTTCACTCGTACTCCGAACGATTGCGCCGTAGATGCAGTTACTGGCCCCATGCAGGCTACAACGCACTTGTTAATTGCAGTTACATTTCCCCCAAGCAACCGCCTGAGATTCTTTACCGTTGACGAGCTAGTAAAGGTGACGACATCGATGCCTTCTTCGAATGCTCGGATAGCGACATAAGCGGAATCTTCCGCCAACACTGTCCGATACGCGGCAACTTCCGCAACTTCCGCACCAAGTTGCCGTAGTCCGGTAGGCAATGTCTCTCGTCCGATATCTGATTTGAATACTAAAGCCGATTTTGGTGTCAAACCCGCTGATCGAAATTTGTCGACGAGGCCTTCTGCCGTATACGTGTCAGGGGTTAAGTCGGCAACGATACCCTGCTGCTCCAGGGCATTGACTGTTGCAGGCCCAACTGCGGCGATGCTGCAACCATGAAATGCACGCGCGTCCATTCCGAGTGCATTCAAACGTTTGAACACCTGATTGACCCCGTTCGGACTTGCGAACGCGACCCATTCGTGACTGCCCAATTCGCGCAGGGAAACGTCAAGAGCGCCAGTGTGTTTGACCGCAACGGATTTGATTGCTGGACACTCGACAACATCCGCACCGAGTTCCATGAGGGCAGAGGTGAGCCTACTAGCCTGACTCCTTGCACGCGTCACCAAAACGCGTTTGCCAAACAACGGACGATTATCGAACCACCTGACCGTATCGCGCAGATTCACAACATCGCCGACGATCATTGCGATCGGCGCACCGAGACCTGCGAGTTTGACTTTCGAATCGATATCGGAAAGGGTTCCCACAACTGTCTGCTGCGTTGGGGATGTGCCACGGTGAACGGCGGCAGCGGGTTCGTTCGGCGACCGCCCGCGCGTGACCAACTCGGACGCGATTTCACCCATTCGAGAAGCACCCATCAGGATCACGATGGTTCCATTGGTATTCGCAATCGCGTACCAGTTGGCACCCGATTTCGATGATTTCTCGAACTCACTTCCAGTTACGACGGTCACGGAAGACGCAACTCCTCGGTGGGTGACAGGAATGCCGGCGTAGGACGCGGCCCCGATGGCCGAAGTGATGCCAGGCACAACGACAAAGGGAACTCCCGCATCGGCGAGGACGACAGCCTCTTCGCCACCTCGACCAAAAACGAACGGATCGCCGCCTTTCAGACGACACACGTTTTGCCCGAGCAAGGCACGCTCCACTAATAGTTCGTTGATCTCGGTCTGGGTTAGCGCAACAGTACCCGACGCTTTGGCGGCGGATATCAGCTCTGCATCATCGCGGGCGTTGTCCAGCAATGCGGCTGGAGCCAATCGGTCATAGACGACCACATCCGAACGCCTCAAGGCATCAAGCCCTTTGACGGTAATAAGCCCTGGATCGCCTGGGCCAGCCCCAACCAGGTAGACCGTTCCGATTTCAGCCATCACGCAACTGAAGCGGTTACCGCTAAGGGAAACAGATCACGCGCGCCATTATCGATGACTCGCGCGGCGACGCGCTTGCCTAGTTCAATGGCCTCCGCCGCGGACGCCGATTCACGATGGCGAACCAAGTTGACACCTGAAGGATCGGAAACGACTACAGCGAGAGTGATTATTCCGTCATCGATGAGCGCGTGAGCACCGATGGGGGCACTGCAACCTCCGCCAATTTCTGCCATGAATGCACGTTCGGCATCAACGCACAAACGTGTGCCTTCATGCTCAATGGCGGCGCAGATCGCGATCGAACGCGTATCTTCGCCGCGGGTTTGGAGCGCCAGAGCTCCTTGGCCTGGCGCAGCCACGAACGACATGCATCCGAGGTATTCGGAAACTCGGTAAGCCATATCGATACGCTTCAATCCGGCGGCGGCCAGCACTAAAGCATCGATCACAGAATCCTCCGCATCAAGCATCTCCAACCTAGTAGTTACATTGCCGCGAATCGGTTTCAAGATGAGATCGTCACGTTCTGCGTTGATTAACGCTCTTCGACGTGCGCTACCGGTGCCAACAATCGCACCGCTGGGAAGTTCGTGCAATCCACCGTTGCGTTTGCTGACAACAACGTCGCGCGGGTCTTCGCGATAAGGAACAGCTGCGATCCGCAGACCTTCTGGCATCGTTGACGGCAAGTCCTTGAGGCTGTGGATCGCGACATCGATTTCACCGCGAAGAAGCGCATCTTCTATCTCTTTGACAAAAACACCGACGCCGATTTCTGCGACCGGATCGTCTTTTCTAACGTCACCGCTGGTCTTGATAGATACTCGTTCGATGTCGATGTCATCGAACCGGGACCGCAACGCGTTTGCTGCTTCGTCAGCTTGCGCTATCGCTAGCTTGCTGTCGCGGCAGCCTAGGACTAACTTTCCTCCCAAACCTGTCATGTTTAGGCATTTTAAGCCCGATTGTTGGCATCGGCGCGACTTTCCAGCGCTGCAACCAACATACTCCGCGCCTCATCAGGTTTTCCGTTCTGAAAAGCGCGCAGTATATCGTCGGTTATTGACTGGGCCCAATCGTCTGGGGTAACTGGTAACTCACGCGACCGAACATCTTTTCTGACGTCTGCCAACATCGGTCCGATATCTGCCCACTGCAGGCAACGGCAGTAATCATGGTCTGAAATGCGTTCCCGAAGTCTACGTGCGAGCGCCGGGCTTGTGCCGGCAGTCGAAACCGCAACGGTGACGTCTTGCCGTTGAATCAACGCCGGCGCGATGAAGGTGCACAGCGGTGTCACGTCCATTACGTTGAGCAAGATGTTTCGTTCAGCCGCTTCAACCGAGATCGCGTGGTTAATTTCTGAGTCCGATGTATCAGCGACGATCACGATCCACGCACCCGCAAGATCCCCGCTTTGGTATCGCCGTTTGACCCAATCGATCTCACCAGCATGCGCCATGGCCTTTAGGTTGTCAGAGGTGTCTTCCTCCGGACTGAACAGCGTTACTTGACCGCCGCATTCCCGAAGGTATTTGACCTTGCGTTCGCCTTCATGTGCATCGCCACCGAAGACGAGGCAACGGCGATCTTGAATATCGACGAAAACGCCGTAGTAGCGAGGCATTGCAACTATCCAATTAACGCCGCGGCTCGCTCCACATCGACGTTGTCGTCGACGAAGTACCGCACTCGTGTCTTCTTGTATTCCCGGTGGCTGTAAAGGAGTTGATAATCTTCCAACTCGGTTTCACCTGCCAAGTCTCTAGCGATGTCCTCGCATTCGTCGCGAGTGACGGCGTGGATCATGGTGAAATGTGAGAAGCGCCAGTCTTCGTATCTCGGCCGTTCGTAACAATGGGTCACGGCGGGATGTCTAGCCATCAGTTGTCCCACTTCCACTGCACGTTCCTCTGGCACATTCCACACCGCCATCGCATTGGCAGAGAATCCAGCACGGCGGTGGTGCAATACGGCGGCGTATCGGCGCATCAGCCTCCGATCCATCATTTCATCGGCCTTAGCGAAGAGTTCGGCCACTGTGAATCCCAACCTGTCAGCCATCGCGTCGAATGGCCTTGGGTCGAGCGGCAAGTCTTCTTGCAACTCACGCACGAAGTTGATGTCGAACTCTGAAAGGTCCGTAGCGGCGCTGGGCACGCTCGTAGTTGCATCTCCGTTTTTTGCGTCGTTGCCGTACTGAGCATCGGGGACAAAGTAGTCGGTCGCGTTCGAAACCCGATTGACCATGTCGAAGTTGACGCCGATCTTGAAGAAGCGGATAGTTGGGAGGAGGCGGGCCGTTTCGGCGCCTGACAATCGCGTCAGTTTGCTGACTTCGCTGGCGATGTCCTTACCGGGTGGCAGTGCCAGGGTGAACCAAAGGTTGAATTCACCGTTTCTCGCGTAGTTGTGACTGATGCCGGGATGGGCGTTCAGGATCTGAGCGCCACGGTCAAGGTCATCGTCGGAGAATCGCATAGCCACGAGCGTGGATGTGTAACCGAGACGACGAGTGTCGAAAATCGCGCCGATTTGCCGAACAACATTTTTGCGCTTCAATTCCTGAACACGGTCAATCACCTCCGCCTCTCCGACTCCACAACGGTTACCGATTGCACGGTATGGTTCCCTAACCAAAGGAAAATCGGACTGCAAGATATTCATAATCTCGCGGTCAACGAGTTCGAATTCGTCGTGGTACAACGTCGGTAGTTTGCCAGCGATATAAGGCGCGCCCGAATTGGCGTCAGTTCCCGATTATAAACCCGCGAATCTATGAGACTCGATCATCCGAATGCCCGAGACGAGCGCTAGAGTTCCTCAACCAATCGGTCACCTGCATCGCAGCAGCATTTCCGCTCTGTACAGCACCTTCCATAGTCGCTGGCAACCCTGTGTCGATCCAGTCACCAGCGAGGAATAAACCAGGGATGTCCGTGACGGTGGCGAGACGCAACTTCTGCGAACCCGGTTCGATCTTGATCGTCGCTTCAAGTGTCTTGAGGACAGACGAATTCAACAACCGTGTCGTACGAACTCTTGGAAAGGCAGCGTTCATTGCAGGTTTGATCCGGTCCAACACTTGCTGTTTGCTCAACGAAAGCCATTCGTCCGCGGCACTCAAGGAGATCACGATGTGTTGCCGCCCGGGTCGTGATGTGTTGCGTAATGCCGAGTCGTTAAAGACCCACTGCAGATCAAGGTCCAAGAAGGCTTTCACGCGTTCATTCATCACCGGACGTTCGTACCACAGATGAACCGCGACGATGGGTGAATACCGGAACTCTGCGAGCTTTGAAGCCAATCTAGCGCACCGCGCATCGGATTTTGGCAAGATGCCCTTTAGCACGTTAGGTGTCAACGCAGATATAACAGCGTCGGCTCTCAAGTTTTGACCATTCGAGAGTTGAACCTCGAAACTGCTTTCATCCAATGGTGCGAAGGAATCGACGCTGGCGCGACTGATCACTTCTGCACCGTTTGTGGACAGATATTCAAAGGCGGGATGTCCAATCAGAGACGAAAGGCCTTTTTTCGGGTAACCGACCGCGGCGTCACTCGCTCTTCCGAGTAGCGCGGCTCTGGTGAATCCAATCGCGTCGTATGCCGCAACCTCATCAATGCGGCAATTGAACACCGGGAGAATAAACATCGACCAAAAGCGTTTGATGGTTTCGTCGGATTGCCCGTATGCAGACAACCACTTCGCGAACGTGATGGATTTCTGATCTTCTTCCTCACAGCATCCGTATCGAGCGAACTTCATGCCCGCCAATACACGCGCGACCGCCAAACGATCCATAACGCTCAGGTGACGATACCCAAGTAATGCTGCCGCGTTGCCGAATATCCGGTCAGCTCGAAGCATCGATATCCTGCTATCAAGTGAAACTGGAACCTCAAGCGTCGGACCCAACTCAAGATCTTGATGAGTTCCGAGCCGTTTGAGGAGTTCCAAGAACTGGTAGCATACGCCGAGAATCACGTGTTGGCCGTTGTCGATCTCTTCCCCGCTGCTCTGATCGGCGAACGAGAATGCTCGACCACCTAAGAATGGTCGACGTTCGACAAGAGTCGGCTTGATGCCACGGTCGAGTAACTGGATCGCAGCCGCGATTCCCGCAAGTCCGCCGCCGAAAATGACGACGTCTCGAAGTTCCAAATTCGCTCCTGCGACCATTACCTGATCACTGATCGGATTGCCCATCGCCATCCGACACCCGCGGTGATCGACAATTTTTCCGATGTAGACAGATTTACTCGTTGCGACAGCACGTCAGCATCGCACGCTTCGATCTTCGCTAAGATTCGCGAATAGAACCCGCACATCAGGTCCAAACACTGCCGACCTCTGGTGGCCATCGGGATCACACGTTCGCCACTCTCGTAGTACCGGCGAGCACGATTCAGTTGGAAACGCATCATCTCCCGGAAACTGTCGCTCGGAGTTTCGCCCGCGAGCTCTGCCTCCGAAACTCCGAAGCGCTTCAAATCCTGTTGTGGTAGATAAACCCGCCCGTTTTGATAGTCCTCCTGAATGTCGCGAAGGATATTCGTCAACTGAAACGCAATACCGAGGTCATCGGCGTACCTTACCGCCTCTGGTGATCGGTTCCCGAATATGCTGATGCATATTATCCCGACTGCGCTCGCCACACGGCGGCAGTAAATCCGCAGGTCATCGAACGTTTCGTAGCGATCCGTACCGATGTCCATCCGGCATCCGTCGATTACGTCAATGAAGTACTTGGTGTCTAGATCGAATTGATCTATCGCGTGGGGCAGGGCAGTAAAGATCGGGTTGGTGGCGTATTCGCCTAAATAAGGTCCCGACAGAGAGAGTTCCACCTTGTCCAGTTCAATCGACGGGTCTCGCCCGGTCTCGGGTTCATCCACGATATCGTCGCAGAGGCGGCAAAACGCGTAGGTCGCGTAGATGGCGCGCCGCAACTCCTTAGGCAGCGACAAGAAGGCTATATAGAAGTTTGAACTTGCCGCGCGCGTTAATGACGCGCACTGGCGGTACGCAGATTCAATCTGACTGTCGGTCGGCTGTGACATTTGACATTGAGGAACCCGCATCCGCTCATCGTACCGAGCGGCTGTTGAATGCACTCGCTGGAACCGGAGTCTTGCCGATCAAGTCGCGTGCGACGATGTTCAGCATGATTCGAATCTTGGTTGATCTAGACACCGTCGGACGTACCGTCAACATGTCGAACTCCAACGCCTCGATCGCATCAAGGACCGACAACCCGCCCGCGGTGATCGCGGAAAACTCGAGTCGGAAGTCGCGTTGCAAGTGATGATGAAGTTCATATCCGGAGCGGAACAATTCTCTGGTCCGATCGACTTGGAATTGCATCAACCGTTGAAATTCTGGTGTCGGATTCCGGTTTTGGATGGTTGCCGGATCAACTCCGAAAGCCGCCATGTCAGATCTGGGAATATAGATTCGTCCCTTCTTGTAATCACGAGCGACATCTTGCCAGAAGTTGGTCAACTGCAGAGCGATGCAGGTGTTGTCCGAGTATCCTGCCATCTGTTCCGAGAAGTATCCATACAGATACAGCACCAAATGTCCGACTGGCGTTGCCGAAAACGTGCAGTACTCGATCAAGGCGTCGAAGTCGTCATAATCCTTATCGCGTTGATCTTGACGGTTTGCTTCGATCAAGCGCAAGAACGGTTCGGGCGGAATGTCAAACTCGTGTATCGTGCGTTGCAACGCTTGGAACCAAATGAGTCTCGGCGACGCGGAGTAACAGAGCATCAGCTCATCTTCCCAACGGTCAAGCAGTCCCAGACGATCACCTTGCACCTCGTCCCCGAGATCGTCTACCAACCTGCAGAAGGCGTATACAGAGTAGAAATGTGGGCGTAACCGTCGTTTGATGAAGAGACTGCCAACATTGAAGTTCTCGTAGCTGCTCGCCGCCAACCGCTGGCATGCTTCATACGCGGATCCGACATCTGGAACGGCCGCAGTGAGGTGTTTCGTTGCGTTCATTCCAATTTCCGATCGGCAATCAAATGCGGATGTCATCAAGAACTTCGCGCGACTAAGAAATCCCCCAAGTCGAAGAAGTCTTTGCGAATTCCTTCATCAAGTTCTAAACCATCAATGATTTCCGATGCGACGGCCCGGTGTTTTTCTGACATCGAATCGCAGAATTCGTAAGTGCCAGCTTCATCCATAATCTCTAGCACCGCTTGAACGTCGTCGTCGTCGAGTTCTGATTTCGAGTAGATCTTTCGCAACTCATCTACGGCTGGTTCGCACACGCTGTTGAGAGCGTGGATCGCCGGTAGCGACTTCTTCTTGTTCAGGATGTCGCCGCACACAGGTTTGCCGGTTTCGTCACTGCCCCACACGCCTAGAATGTCGTCCCGGATCTGAAACAACCGCCCGAATTCATATCCTGCACGCCTCAAACCGTCTAACATCCGCCCATTAGAATTCCCATTTTGCGCTACCAAAGCTCCTAAGTACAAGCTCGTTTCAATTAGTGCGCCAGTCTTGCGTTCAATCATGGATAGGTACTCATTGACGGACACACTGGTGCGTTCCTCGAAGGCGATATCCATGTACTGCCCCTCGATCATCCGCAAGTAGGCTTGCGCGATCTGATTTTGGGCCATCAGCGATTTGTCTTGGCTAATACCGATGCCATGCAATGCGCGTGTCGATCGATCCGCCAGCTTCAGCATCCAGTTGCCGGACACTATCGCAGTCTCGTCACCCCATACCACCCAAAGAGTCGGGCGGTGGTGGCGAAATCGATCGCGATCTTCTATGTCATCGTGGATCAACGAAAAGTTGTGGACGTACTCGAGCGCAATTGCAACTGGCAACACGGAACGAATTTCACCACCTACGGCATCCGCCCCGAGCAACACCATCGTCGGTCTCAGACGCTTGCCTTGTGTGGCGACCAGGTCTGTTCCGTTCTTGTCCGCCCAACCCATGTGATAACGGTGAGTCGTTTGAATGTCCGACGCGTATCCCACAAGTTCCGCGCGCAACGCAACATCGATCATCGGTTGGTACCGGGCAAAGAATGCGGGTACGTCGGCGCGATCTGAAACTATATGCATGATGTGATGTTAGTGATACGCGATATCAATGTTACGCAATTGCATATTGGTCATGCCAAGGGCACAAAACAGCTGCGCCCCGCAGTCGAGCGGGGCGCAGTACTAGCAGTCGGCCTAGATCGATGTTAAGCCGAGATCGGCAATCGCTTAGGTTGCGTACTGTCGTTCTTCGGCAACTCGATCCTCAAAACGCCATCCTTGTAGCCGGTCGTCGCAGAATCGATGTCCACACCGTCAGGAACCCGGAGCGCCCTGAAGTGCTTGCCGTACCTTCGCTCCCGCACGAGATAGCGGCTGTTCTCCGAGGTCTCATCGCTGGAGTTGGTTGCCACGATGCGCAACACATCGTTGTCGACCGTAACATTGATGTCCTCGGCGCTGAACCCCGGTAGCGATGCCTCGATCGTGTAGTTGTCCGCGTTCTGGATCACGTCTATGCCCAGCTTCAACGGTGCATTGGGTGCCCGCTTGACAGGCGCGTACTCGTTCCAAAAATCGAATGGCCGACCAGCCGCGCGAGGAAAGGGATTCCAACGGGTCAATGATGTCATGTGTTTCTCCTTCTGGCTTGTTGCGAGCATCATCGCTCACATGCGTTAATAATAAAAATTGATACGATTAGTGTCAAATAACATAGTGATGATGTTACAATAATCGATACTTGGCACATCAAACACACCTTCTGGTTTAGCGAAACGCCCGGAGTCATAGATAACCCAACAGCGCCCAAGGAGACAGATGGCAATCTCACCAGAAAATTTCACGCACCAAACACGCGCGGTCATTGATGCGGCAGTGCAACTCATGATGCAGCGGAAAAACGTGCAGCTTGACGTTGAACACATCCTCTTCGCCATGACCGACAGTAACGAAAGCCCGGTGCGAAAAATCCTCGATGTTCTCGAAGTCGACACCGAGGCGTTCCGAACCGACCTGATGGTGTTGATCGATGCCAAACCCAAAGGTATTGGTCATCCGACGGGACGGCAACGGCAAATCTTCATCACCCCGCGCGCGCAAAACGCGATGAGCAAAGCACAGTCGATCCAACGCAAGACGTTCCGAGACGACTTGATGAGCATGGACCATCTGTTGATCGCCATCGTTGAAGAGGCGGATGGCGACCTCGCGCGAATCCTCGCGAAGCACCGGGTGACAGCCGAACGCGTCTATCAAGCGGACCATCAGGTACGCGGCGCGGCTCGTGTAACTTCGCCCGATGCCGAGGAGGCGTACGGGACGCTCAGCAAGTACACGACCGATTTGACTCGACTGGCTCGCGAAGGAAAACTTGATCCGATTGTTGGTCGAGATTATGAGATTCGACGCGTGATGCAGACGTTGACGCGGCGAAGTAAAAACAATCCAGCCCTGATCGGAGATGCCGGCGTTGGCAAGACTGCGATAGTTGAGGGGTTGGCGCAGATGCTCGTGAGTGAGGGCGTACCAGAGATGCTTGCCAACAAGCGCGTATTGGCGCTGAGCATCGGCGTCCTTCTGGCTGGCGCGAAATTTCGAGGCGAGTTCGAGGAGCGACTAAAGGCGGTGATCGACGAGGCACAAGCATCGGCTGGCGAGATCATTCTGTTCATTGACGAGTTGCACTCGGTTGTAGGCGCAGGAACTGGAAGCGAAGGGTCCCTGGATGCGGCCAACATGATGAAGCCGGCACTTGCCCGCGGTGAACTTCAAGTTGTGGGTGCTACTACGCCCGAAGAGTACCGGAGGTTCATCGAAAAAGATTCAGCGTTGGAACGCAGGTTCACTCCTATCTGGGTCGAGGAGCCCGAGGAAGAATCTGCCGTTGAAATGCTGAAGGCACTGCGAAAGAACTACGAGGCCCACCACGGTGTTCAACTTACGGACGCGGCGTTGAACGCTGCGGTAAGGCTGAGCGATCGTTACATCACTGATCGGCAACTTCCCGACAAGGCGGTTGACTTGATCGATGAAGCCGCCGCCAAGGCGAGAATCGAACGCGCACCCGTCGTTGTCGTTGATCAATCAGACGAATCACCTGAACCAGAACGATTGGTCATCAGCGAAAAAGACATCGCAGCGTTGATATCGGAACGTATAGGCGTTCCTCTTGACCAACTTGTAGAAGAAGAGGTCGAGAAACTGTTGAAACTCGAAGACCGTCTGCATGAACGCGTCATCGGCCAGGATCGCGCAGTCAGCACGTTGGCGGACGCGGTCCGTCGCGGTCGCATGGGGCTCAAGGATGCGAGCCGTCCGACAGGCGTTTTCCTGTTCATGGGACCGACCGGTGTCGGGAAAACTGAACTTGCAAAGGCGTTGGCGGAGTTCATGTTTGACGATCCGAACCACATGATCCGCCTCGACATGTCCGAATACGAAGAACGGCACTCCATCTCTCGCATGATTGGGGCTCCGCCAGGGTATGTTGGCTACGACGATGCCGGTCAGCTGACGGAGGCTGTGAGACGACGCCCGTATTCGGTGATTCTGCTAGACGAGATTGAGAAAGCTCATCCGAACATCTACGACAGCATGTTGCAGATCTTCGATGATGGCCGATTGACCGATGGTCATGGAAGGACTGTCGACTTCAGCAACACGATCATCATTATGACCAGCAACCTGGGTACGGCCGACCTAAACAAAGGCTCCTTGGGATTTTTAGTCGGCGGAGATGAGACGCGAACCAACGGCTTTGACTCGCCCGGCCTGACCGCCCGGCATGGGTCAGCCTTGAAGTCGAGATTTTCACCCGAATTCTTGAACAGAATCGATGAAATCGTTGTGTTCGATCCGCTTGGACGAGATGAAGTCGACCTGATCGTGGATAAATTCGTTCGTCAGGTCGAACATCGGCTGGCAGATCGCTCGATCGGTATCGAGTTGACGCCAGAGGCGAAGAGTTGGATCGCAGAGCGAGGTTACGACACTTGGATGGGTGCACGACCAATGGCACGTGCGATGCAGCGTTACATCGAGTCGCCGCTCGCACTCGCACTCATAAAGGGCGAGGTCAACGATGGCTCCCACGTCGTCGTCGACGTCGAACACGACCGGATTGTGTTCAGTTCGGACTTATCCGAACCACCTGAAACGGTAGCCTCAACGAAGGAACTCTCAGATGCGATTGCGAATTAAATCGCAGTAGACGTTTACAATCGGGGGACGGTCTGAACCGAAGATATCCGAAGCCTACGGGTTCGGGCCACCCCGGTGAATTAGCTATCGACGACGAACTCGAGAAAAACGAACTACCCGTCAAAGGTGGCACAAGTGGCAGTGATTCCTTTGGCGGTATCGGTGGAGCGCTTCTCGAATTTCTTTCCTCGAATCCTCGCCTGGTTCAAGTGGGGATTTGGAGTGTCGTAGTTGGATCTACTGCGCTGGGAATCGCTCTGTCGTTTGGCGGGTTCCTGCACGTCGAAGATGTCGGCTATCTCGCGACTTTCTACCTGAACCTAATCGGTGCTGCGACCATTATCCTGCCGCTACCCGGCGTTTTGGCCGCATGCGTCGCTGCAGAGTCTTCATTCGGTCTGAATCCAGTCCTGATCGGACTTGCTGGTGCAGCTGGCGCAACGATCGGTGAGACGACAGCGTACTTGGCAGGATATGCGGGACACAACGCAGCCACCAACTTTCGCTGGTACCCGCGTATCCATGATCTGATGGAACGCCACGGATCAGTGACGCTTTTCTTGGTCTCGGTGATTCCCACTCCGTTCTTCGATCTCGCCGGGATAGCCGCCGGAGCGTTGAACTACCCTTTCCGGAAATTCATGATTTACGTTTTCGCAGGCAAAACGATTCGGCTGATAATCATGGCGTACGCTTGTCGTCAGGGCATTGAGTGGCTCAGAACCATTTACGAATTCAATCTGCCCATCGGGTAATTGGGTTTTGCGCCAGTCGAGCCTGAAACCAATCGTAGACTTCGACATTCTACGTATCGTCGATTCACCTCATGACGGATTCTCCAGCGGAACACCCCAATTCTCCAAACCCCGAACTATCGGTAATCATAGTGGCGGCAGGGCAATCAACGCGCATGGAAGGTGTAGACAAGCTTGCATTGGATATAGGTGGTCGGCCAGTGCTATGGCATTCACTGGATATCATCGACAGAAGTGCATTAGTTAGCAGCGCGGTTGTGGTGACTCAGGAAACCAAACTCGATGAAATCCGCGCAAGCATCGCTAACAGTCGGATCTCAAAACCGCTCAGAGTTGTTGCCGGTGGTACTCGACGACAAGATTCAGTGCGAAACGGGCTCGAAGAGTTGCAGCAGGCGAGTATCAGTTCGGAATTTATCGCCGTTCACGACGCCGCGAGGCCATTCATCGATGAAGAGATGTTGAAGCGCGGTTTGGCAGCCGCACGTCACGTAGGAGCGGCCGTTCCAGTTGTTCCGCTCAAAGACACGATCAAGCGTGTCGAGCACGGGATCGTAGTTGACACTCCGGACCGAGGAGCTATGTTCTTAGTTCAGACTCCGCAGATGTTCCGGGCCGAGATCCTACGCGCCGCACACCAAACCGTGGAGGCAGAAGTTACCGATGATGCATCGATGGTAGAAGTTGCAGGCGGGTTGGTCGCTACGTTTGAAGGGACTTTCGAAAACATCAAAATAACGACTCCGTCGGACATCGCCATCGCTCGTGCGATCGCTGCCGGCAATGGCGGCCAATGTACATACAGATCTGGGATAGGATTCGACGGACACAAACTGATCAAAGGTGGCCCCCTCAAACTAGGTGGATGCGAGATCGAGTTTGATATGCGGTTACAGGGTCACTCCGACGGTGACGTTTTGTTGCACGCAGTCGCAAGCGCGATTCTCGGCGCGGCGGGTCTTGGAGATCTCGGTGAAAGGTATCCATCGTCTGATCCGAAATATTCGGGTATAGACAGTTCGACATTCATCCGAGATGCCACGCTAGAAGCGAGAGCTTTGGGGTGGCGCATCGACCATCTGGATGCTACGGTCATCGCTCAGCGCCCAAGGCTGGCGGCGCATCTGCCCGATTTCGAAGCAAATATCGCCGATGCTGCGGGTACCGCAATCGAACGTGTCAATGTCAAAGTGACATCAACCGACGAAGTCGGTGCCATCGGGCAAGGCGAAGGCATCGCGGCTCAAGCGATCGTGACTTTGAGAAGCTGAAGCGTGTCGGATTAGAATTTCCGTTATCTCGCAACCCAACGTTTCCACGAGCCATGCAGCTTTACAACACCCTCACGCGCCAAAAAGAAGAATTCAAGCAGATCTCCGATCCGGTTCGGATGTACGTGTGCGGGGTAACGACCTATGACGAACCGCATATTGGTCATGCGTTGTCGTCAATGATCTACGAGGTGTTGCAGTCATACATGCAATACCGCGGTATCAACGTCAAACGAGTCCAGAACTTCACCGATGTGGACGACAAGATCATCG
>JAAXHR010000384.1 GCA_012270805.1 Dehalococcoidia bacterium | reverse complement strand
ACCGCCCACGGGCGAAATGTCCGAAGAACAAAGGGGGACCAAACCGCTCGCCGACGCAATCTCCAACCGGAAGAAATGGCTCCACTCTCTCGCGAACTCTAGCGGACAAGACATCTTCGCCTGCCGGTGCGAGGAGGTCACCCGTGCCGAGATCGTAGGTTTGCAACCTCCGCGGTATCTGGAATGGGAATCTGCACAGATGAACCAGCGGAGCCTTCAGACTCAACTCGAGGACAACCCGATCAACCCCAACCAGGTCAAGCGTCTCACGAGGGCTGGCACAGGCATCTGCCAAGGCAGGCACTGCCGCGAGCAAGTAGCTCTGCTACTCGCCGAGGAAGCAAACGCAGAGGTCGCCGAAATACCTTTGATGACGTATCGACCGCCCGTACGTCCGCTACCGTTGAACGTAATGTGGCCTGACGACGAGACCGATCAGATCCGCAACGAATGGCCCAAGTGGTTCAGTCCCACCAGCAAGGTCCTCGGATAGTAGCGGCGGCGTCTCTCGCCACGAAAGCGGGACGCGCAGTGAAGCGACGCCGGGGCAGCAGAGGTAGACCATCTGGGTCTACGACGCAACTAAAACCACTAAACTCCGAATAACCTATAACACCACCATCCCATGAACAGTGCAGACACAGTCGTCATCGGCGGCGGCGTTTCGGGCCTCGCCTCAGCCTACTTCCTCGCAAAGGCGGGCATGGATGTCGTTGTTGTGGAGAAAGGATTAATCGGCGGCGAAGCATCCGGTCGCAACGGCGGCATGATCAGCGAGCGGACCGACGACCCCGCGCTGATACCCATAGCCGTCGAATCCATAAAGCTGTGGACGACGCTTGACGAAGAACTCGGCTACCCCACCGAGTTCATACACCAAGGCCGGGTCCAAGTTGCCGTGACCGAAGAGGAGATGGACGACATCTTCGTGGAACGAGACAACGCGGTGCGCCACGGCATCAGCGTAGAGCTGCTCGACCCCGCGGAGGTGCAGGACCTGATCCCCGGAATCTCTGGCCGGACACTCGGCGGGGCATTCTTCGCCAACGGAGGTCATGCTAATCCCCAACGCTCCGTACAGGCATTCGCATGGGCTTTCCAAGACTTGGGAGGCCGGCTCTATCAGAACACCGCCGTCACCGGTTTCAAGGTCGCCGACGGACGAGTCGCCGCGGTCGAGACCACCGCCGGCGACATCGCCGCTGATGTCGTCGTCAGCGCCGCCGGACCCCAGACCGCGCTCTTGGCCGAGATGGTCGGTGTCCACGTACCCGTCGCTCCCGCAAGAGTCGAAATCATCGCTACCGTTCCCATCGAACCGCTCTTCGACATCGCCCTGGTGGGCAACGGACTCTACGGTCGCCAGGCCGCCAGGGGCAATCTGCTATTCGGAGGCGGCCCCCACGAGTGGGCCGACGTCGACCTCACCACCGACCCCAGCAAACCCAACACTCCGCTAATCAGAAACATCGCCAGACGGCTCGCAGAACTCCTCCCCGTAGTCGCCGATGTCCCGCTGCTCCGAACTTGGGCCGGCATCGTCGAGCAGGCTCCAGACTACATGCCCATCATCGACATCATGGACAACCCCAGCAACTACATCGTCGTCACAGCATCCGCTCACGGATTTGGCATCTCGCCAGCGACTGGCAAAGCCGTCAGCGACCTCGTCCTTCGCGGCAAATCCACCATCGACATCTCCGCCCTGAAACTATCCCGTTTCTCTGACATCACCACCGATTGGCGCCAAAGCCGCGGCTGGATCCCACAGCCCCTTTCGCCCGCGAAAGGGGCGCGAGCGTAGCAAGCAGGGCATCTTCAGGGATGGACAGCAGGGTTTCCCCCGCTAGCGGGGGAAATGTCCGAAGGACAAAGGGGGCTGTATGAGGTGTACGGATGGGGATTTGCGTGATTGCACCGACGTGGGATGATTTGAACGTTGCCCCCTTTGGCTGCGTCATTTCCTCCACAAGCGGGGGCAAACGATCATGGCGACCATTTTCCGCGAGCGGGGTATGTTCAGGGGCAGTGCCTTTCATGCTGAACGCAGCCAAAGCATCTGACGGGGGATTCCTCGTTGCACTCGAGATGACATGGGGATGGACAGCAGGGTTTCCCCCGCTCGCGGGGGAAATGTCCGAAGGACAAAGGGGGCGATCAGCAGCAACCTAACCACAACAGCGCGCATGCCAGCCCCTTTCGCCCGCGATAGGGGCGCGAGCGTAGCGAGCGCAGTATGTTCAGGGGGGCGTGTTGCAGGCGACCGCGCGGTGGGCATACCCCTGCGATCTCGCTTCGCTTGATCGCGTCCCCTTGCGTTTGCACGAAAGGGGACGGTTGTGATTGTTCTCGTTTAGGATTGCGGACGGTGAACCATAGAGTAAGGACGGAAACAGACCATGAGACTTGAAGGCAAAGTGGCGATAATAACTGGCGCGGCGAGCGGGATCGGCGCCGCATCGGCAAGGCTCTTCGCCGAGGAAGGCGCCAAGGTCTGCATTGCCGATGTGGATGAGGAAAAGGGCCGACAAGTCGCCTTAAACATCGATGAGTCCGGTAGCAACGTTATCTTCAAGAGGCTCGACATCACTAGCGAGGACGACTGGGCCAGCGGCGTGAACGAAGTCCTTAACCGGTTCGGAAAACTCAACGTGCTGGTCAACAACGCGGCGGCGGCACATTATGGCAAAGTGGAAGAGACGACCGCCGAAGAGTGGGACCACGTGATGGCGGTAAACGGTAAGGGCACATTCCTCGGCACGAGGGAAGTTATCCCGCACATGAGACGCGCCGGTGGCGGGTCGATCATCAACATATCGTCCGGTGCCGGACTGGTAGGTCAGGCTTGGTCCGCCGCGTACAACGCCTCCAAGGCCGCTGTCCACCTGCTGACCAAATGTACGGCGATACAGTACGCTCGAGACAGCATCAGGGCCAACTCTGTCCATCCCGGTGCTATCGACACTCAGATGCTCCACGCCGGCTCCCAAGAAATAGGCGACTCCGAAGCATCCAACAGGCCCATGGGCCGAATGGGCACACCGGAAGAGATCGGATACGGCGTCCTCTTCTTAGCTTCCGACGAATCCAGCTACATGACCGGAACCGAACTAATCATCGACGGCGGCAAACTCTCAGGCCAGTGGCGATTGGCAGACACCCCATTTGGGGAGGCGTTGATGGCGCGGCTTTGACCTGGAAGCGCTCGTATAGAGGGTGTCATGCCAGCACGGGCACCGCGACGCGACTGTAGATTTGAACCCGGTGACGACAACTGTCGGCTATGCAGACTAGTCCATCGGAATTCGTGTCGATTCCCGCAGGCCGCCAGAACAGCTTCTCTTGCTCGGTCATGCCGGAGTTGGCGCGCCATCCGGCCTGCTCCGGGTTTACGTCCAGGAATTCCTGGCACCACTTGGATAACGTGGCGTGACCGACGAGGGTCTCGCGATATTCTCCGTCCATATCGAACACCTGAACGCGATCGTTTCTCCAGTCGGATACGTATACGGTGCCGTCGCTGCTGACGTGAACGTTTGAGGGGCGGTCGAACTCACCGTCGCGGGCACCGCTTGATCCGAAGGCGAAGATGAACTCGCCGTCCGGCGTGAAACGCTGGACGCGGTCGTTGCGCCAATCGACAATCCAGATGCAATCTTCGGCGTCGATCGAAATGCCCCAGGGGTAGTTGAATTCACCCGGTCCGGCACCGAAAGTTCCGAATGATGAGATGTATCGCCCGTCCTCCGTGTATTTCTGGATTCGGGCGTTGAGGTGATCCACAACGTGCAAGCAGCCTTGAGAATCGAAGGCCAAGCCAGACGGACGGTTCCACTGGCCTTCCGAGGAACCAGCCTCGCCCCATCGGTGCGAAAAGGTTCCGTCCTTTTCGAACACGGACAGCAACTGCGTGTATTCGTCGGTTAGGTATACACGCTGGTCCGGACCGATAGCGATAGCAGTCGGTTGGGTCGACAGCCCCGGTTCGGTTCCCCAGTTGGCGAACTCGAAAAGGAACTCGGAGTCGAGGGTGACTGCGCTCACCCTTACGTTTCTGTTGGCGGCGTTCGACCGACTCAAAACGTACAGATAGCCGTCGCTCGAAAAACGGACGTCTACAGGGTTCATGAAGCCCCGGCCTTCAAACGAAGCGATCCCGAGAGTGTGGCTGTATGAGTAGTCGCTCATCTTGCTGTCTCCGTACTGTGGAGCACCGTGCCCGTCACCATCAGCTGGGATTGAACAGCCGGCGAGCTGATGTGCCGTCAGTTCGCTACCAACTCGGGCATCCGGTTGAACTTCATGTTCAGCACCCACTCGGAATCGACATGCATGAAGTCGTCCAGGATGGTCGCGTAGACGTCCCGGTAATCCGTGTTGTAGTGGACGTCGCCTTCCAATTGATCGGCCGGCTTGAGGCTTGGATAGTCGCCGTAGAGTCCACCCTTGACCGGGTTGCCGATCATAAACGCGACGCCACCGGAACCATGGTCGGTGCCGGCGCCGTTGTCCTCGATCCGTCTGCCAAACTCGGAGAACATCCAGATCACCGTGTCATCCGCCTGGCCGAGCTCGTTCAGATCCTCCCAGAAGCACTCCAGAGCTTCCGACACCTCGTCCCACAACTTGGCGTGGTTCACCAATTCGTTGGTGTGCGTGTCGAAGCTGCCGTGCTGGGTGTAGAAGATACGTGTGCCGAGGTCGGCCGACATTACCTGAGCGACACCCTTGAGGGCCTGCGCAATTGGGTTCTCTGCGTTGTACTCGACCGTGGATGAATACTTTTCAGGAGCTGACCTGAGGGTGTCAGCACCGTCGAGCATGCCACGCCCGGTCTGGAGCAGGCGCAACGATGGAAGACCATCGTCTGACATGGGTTGGTAGATGCGACTGACCGTGTCGAGCAGAGCATCGCGGTTCGAAGCTCCCGCCAGCCCCGTGTATAAGCCGTAGGACTCTAGCGCTCCGACTGATGCGACGGAAACGTCCGGATATGCGAGGGCTCTCGGCAAGCCGCGGCCAAAGTTGACAGCTGTCACGGCGTTTTTGCCCTCAGGATCGAGCGCCTTGGTAGTCTTTCCGAGCCAACCTTCGGAGGATGCTACCGCAGGCTCAGCGGTGTGCCAAATGTCCATCGAGCGAAAGTGAGATCGGTTCGGCTCGGGGTATCCGATGCCCATCAGAACCGCCAACTTGCCTTCATCGTAGAGATTTTTGAATGGGCCCATGTGGGAGTTGAATGCGACCCGGTCGTCCACCGGAATCACGTTCTCGCCGCTCAGGCCCATAGTCGGACGATAGTCGTAATAGAGTCCGTCCTGGTAAGGCACGACTGTGTTCAGATAGTCGTTGCCGCCAGAGAGTTGGATGACAACCAGATTCTTGGCTCTGCCATTCCCGTTGCGGCCATTCGATGCCATTTCTTATCTCCTGCGTATTTGTTTGCTGTTATTCGTATCAGCAGTACTGATAGTCGGGTGTCGAAGCGATCAACTGGAATATCTCGATGGCACGGTCCGCCTCTTCGTCCTCATTGGTTGGTTCCAACTGACCTGATGCGTGGTCCGCAATCAGCCCGAAGGTCCGGTCTGAGACGTCGATGCAACCCATCGCTTCAAGGCACGCGGCCACGTACTCCGTGGAACTGAGGTCGCCGGCCTCGCGCACATGCTCCACCATTCGCTGAATGCCGGGTGCGTCTCTGCGTTCCAGTTCGGTCGAGGCAAAGTTGATTCGCTCGACGAGTGCGCCGCTGTCGATCCACTCTTCGCCCTCGTGCCAACCTTCAACGCTGGGCGGGTTGAGCAGAAACTGTCCCATGAACATCGTGTGGGTGGCCAGCTGTGACGCGTCCAGATCTGGGAGATCGAAGCGATCGGTCAAGCGCGCGACACCGAACACTAACTCGGTCGGGCTCTTCACCTTGCGATAGCGGACTGCTTCAGATTTGAAATGATCGGACTTGAAGATCGCCCTGAGCACGGCGCGTATCTCGCCATCGTTGGCCTGAAAGACATCGGCCAGCCGTTGGACTTCATCCTCGTCCGCTTCGTCGGCTACGAAGAACTGGTAAAGCCTTCTGGTGATGAATTCCGCGGTTGCCCGCTGACGGACGGTGATCTCGACGATGTCCTCGCCGTTCCAGTTGCCGACTTCGCCCAGGAATGTCTTTTCACCGTCATCGTGATCGTCCGGATCGAATTGGAACTCCATCGGGAACGGGCCTAGGAAGAACGGCGGCATGGTCGGCTTGGAGGCCCACCCGGTGAAGGCTCGTGCAGCGGCCTTGACATCGTCTTCGGTGTAGGCACCCTCACCCATCTCGTCGATACCCATCGAGAATAGTTCGAGCAGCTCACGACCGTAGTTTTCGTTAGGCGCGTTCTTGTGGCTGTTTTGGTTGTCCAGCCAGTACATCATTCCCGGGTTGCGGGAGATTTGCAGCAGAATGTCGCGGAACTTGCCGAGACCGTATCGGCGGAAGAGATCGATCTCTGTGAGCATCTCCATCCCATGGTCGAGCTTGATGCCGCCAACCGCTAGTAAACCGTGCCAGAAGAGGGCGATCTTTTCTTCGAGATGTTTTGTGCTGGTAGCCATGCGCCACGCCCACTGTGGATCGGCGTGACCTACCGATCTAGCCTCCACAGAAGCGATGAAGTAGCGATCCAGCAAGTCCTGATCTTCAGGATCCGAGTGCTCGGGATGAAGGAGCTCTTCGACAGTTTGTTCGTAGCCTTTGGCGACGTAGTCGTCTATCTGATCCCGTGTCGCTCCAAATCCTGCTCGGCGCAAAAGATGCGCCATCAGGGCGGTGTCGGTTTCTTTCATAACAGCGGTAGTCATTGAAGGCCTCGCAGTTAAGTGTTGCCCGGCAGTTACGAAAAGCAACTGTACTGACCTTAAATTTAGCACGACTGCTGATGTGACGTGCGCGCGTACGGAAGTGCACGGATACGACGGGAGATGCGGATGTCCGAAAGCTTCTCAGGGCGGCTGGCGGCACTAGTTACGGTGCAAGGGACTGATTAGATGGTTGCGGGCATAGAGCGCTAGGATGCTCGGCGCTTTCATTGATATGTCGAGTGCCCTAGTCCGTAAGCAAAGCGGTTGGCAAAGATTACAGTCGCCACCAGCGGAGCGAGCGTAACGGGAACTTTGAACGGTATAATTTCGCCGACGGCTTGCAAACCAGCCTGAGGAACGTCATTGGAACAGGATGCTTACGAAATCTTCACGCGGGCACACCGGGTTTATATCAAGGGAATGCGCGCAGGTCTCGCAAAGTGCCTGAAATCCGCCTACGGCTCTGATTGGTGGGAGAACGGGGTTTTACCCGCGTTAGGCGATAACCAACGCGAAAACCTGGAGCGAGATCGGCAAAAGGTTGCGCCGGCAGATATCGCTCACCTTCTGGACACTTCCCACTTCGCGCGCATTGTGGAGAGGAATCACGCCGCCGCATTTGCAAACCAGTTCTCAAACCTCGACTACACGTTGCGGTTGTTCAGTCTCCTTTCCACAAAGAGGAACGAATGGGCACATGTCCTCGACGATCAATGGACGGTTCCTAACGCGATGCAGTCAGTTCAAGCCATGCGCGAAATCTTGATTTCGCTACGCCAGAGAGAGGCGCTGGAGATTCAACAGATGTTTCAGGACAGCCTCGACCAAGAGGTAAGCATCCCGGAGGAAGACTTGAATGTACCGGAAGACCCACCACGCGAGCCCCTAGACGATGATTACCCACTAATTGCAGATGATGCGCTGTTGGGATTCTGGCGCGCATTGGAGTCCTACTTGGAAGTTGAGTCGTCCGTCCAGCCTGCTAATGATGAACAGCGAAACCGGGGACTTGTTCGATTTTCAGTAAGAGTAACCAACACCGCGCCATCTAGCGAAGGCAGGCCGGACATCACGTTCAGAAATGTGAGACTGGAACTGAAAGGGGCTCGTGCCCTCGCACGTTCGAACTACTCAAACACTGAATGGAACAACCTGGGGCCAGGACAGACCGAGACAGCTGAATTTTTGGCTGCCGCGAAGGGATTGGCATCCATCGAGCTGCAAGTAACCGGCCACGTGGACCAAAACAGGTTGCTTCAAGTGCAGCATAGGGGAATTTTGCCGGAGGAGGATGTAATCCCCCTGCTGGAGCAATTCAGCATTCAGTTTGAAGGAGTAGGCATCGACGAAGCACTCGCCAAAATTGTTGAGGCGGCAACCAAGATTCAACCGGATATGCCGTTCGCCGAAGTGTCTGCCCTCCGAAACGAACTGGGACAGTTTAAACAGCTCGTTACGGAAAAACGGGAAGCGCTGCGTGCGCTTTTCGATGAGTATCACTTGGATAGGAAGTCGCGTCTTGGAGCTCCGTTCGTCGAAATGATTCATCTGCTCGTGGAACTGGAACAGAAAAAGATTGACGAGATGGACACGGCCATCAGCCAAACGGATATAGAGTCAATTCGAAGCGTCGCGCGTGACCTCGAACAACTGCAAATCGCGGTGCTTCGGGGACGGAACACTATTAGGCAACGAATGATCTTGCGTCATTCATAACCCTCGCAGCCAGATCAGCCGCGCGGATCGTCCGCGCCGAGATGGAATTGGGGCCCCAGTTACGACATCATCAACCCCTGGTGGGGGAGGCGGGATTCGAACCCGCACGGCCGCAGCCACATGCTCCTAAGGCATGCGCGTCTACCATTCCGCCACTCCCCCGATGTCTCAATAGTACTTTCGAGCAACTACTCGTAGATGTTCGACATCTGCCAGGCTTCGAGCGATTTCAAGACCGCCTCTGAGCCTTGGGCGCGGAGCGATACGCCAAGGCTGTCGGATCGGCCGGGGTAGACGCGGGCGGCTATGCACTGCTGGTCGTTGGCGAAGATCTCGACGATGCTCTTGTCGATGAAGACGCGCAGGCGCAGCGGCTCGTCGTCTTCGAGCACTATCGGAGCGGTTTCCGGCGGTCGCGAGAGCGCATCTGCGAGTGTGGACGAGTAGGATGTGTCGAGCGAGACGATGCTCTGCATCGCTGGGACGGGTCTAGGCGAGCCGAACGGTGGAACTGCGGGCAGACCGCTTGCCAGCAGCGCACCTTCTTTGGGCAGGTCGCGGTGTTTCCGGAAGCCGCGATCCTTGAAGAACGATATCCGCGTGTACTCCTCGCGGTTCGGCGACCGCAGCACGTTCAGCTCGACCATCGGCGAGTCTTTGGCATCGATTTCCAACATTAACTCCATGGCGTTGCCTGAGACGCCACCCAGTACCAGCTCCTCGTTCGCGGGTAGGATCGTCTCCTCTATCCGAACGTGTTCGCCGCGCAGCGACTCGACGTCGCCCGCCGGTTCGATCTTCAACTCATCTTCGCGCTGTCCGAGAGTCACGCGTCGCGGCAACGACATGATCTGGTTCCAGCCCTCGGACGGGTAGCCGGGGTTCATGTTGTGGATGATGATCACGCCACCCTCGCCGTCGGGCGTCGCTGAGGGTGCGTGAACGCCGGACGGTGTTGACGCTCCGAAGTTGAAGAGCCCGGCACTCGTCACGATGAACTTGTCGCGCTCCGTGTCGTAGTCGCCGAGAAGGTACTGTCCGCCGCTCATGTGGCTGAAGAACGGGAGAATCCAGCGGTCGCCGATGGGCCAGAAGTATGGGCACGCGCCGTCGTCGCCGACTAAGGTGAAACGGTCGTCCTCGGTGAAGGGGTGTAGATACTCCCATGTCGCGAGGTCTTTCGACCTGAATAGGAAATCGACTGCGACCCGTTTGCCGGTCAGCCCTTCCGGCAACATGCCGCAGGAGAGCGAGTAGTAGTAGTCGCCCTTCTTCCAGATGCAGGGATCGAAGACCGTGTACTCCTGCGGCGAGCCATCTTGCGGGAGCGTTGGGATGACCGCCTGTCCCGTCACCTTCTCCCAGTTCAGCAGCAACGGATCGTTAGAGACTGCACACATGTTCCCCACCTGTGTCCCGTGATACATCGCGATCACGCGGTCGTCCTCAACTAACGTTGAGCCGGAGAAGCAGCACTCTTCCGGATCGGGGTAGATCGCGTACGGCAGGTCGCGCCAGTGGATCAGATCGTCGCTGACTGCATGCCCCCAGTGCACCCGGGGGTCCTCCGGCGGGTATCCCTGATAGAAGAGGTGCCATCTGCCCTGCCAGAAGCACAGCCCGTTGGGATCGTTCAGCGTGTTCTCGGGGTTGACGTAGTGATATATCGGCCGATGCGGATCGCCAGCCTTTGCCTGTCGGGATGCGATCATGCGGTTGAGGAGCGGATTCACCTTAAGCTGCGCCTCCTGCTCCTCCAACGTGTCGGCAAACGTGTAGTGCGGTGCCAGGGATTTGTAGCTGGTCTCGGTCATGGCGATTCCTTGGTGACTGATCCGTTGGGCACCCCTTGGCGTGCTCGCTTCGCGAAGGGGAGGAAAACAGGGTTTCTCGAAATGGATGTGCAACAACGATAATATCCACATTGAACTACGCTGAGCACTCATAGATCGTGACGAGGAGAGCCAAATGTCAGAGATGCAGATCGAGATGATTGTTGACGAGAAGGCGCTGGTCGGCGAGGGGCCGGTCTGGGACCCGAAGACTAGCGTCCTGTACTGGACCGACATCCGGGGTGGCCGTTACTTCAAATACGATCCTGCAAGCGATGTGAATGAGACGATCCACAACGGCATCTTCGTCGGCGGTGCGGCGGTTAACAAGAACGGCGGGTTGACGTTCGGGACGTGGGAGGGCGTGATGCTTTGGCGGTCAGATTCCGATTGGCAGTGGCTGCATCACGAGCCGGAGATGCGGGAGCGGATGCAGTTCAACGATGTAACCGCTGGTCCGGACGGTAGTTTCTACGCCGGGAGTTACTTCGAGGATGCGCCGCGCGGCGAGCTATTGCGCTTCAATCCGGACGGTTCGCACGAACTGATCTCCGACGGACTGGGCATCAGCAACGGGATGGGATTCTCACCCGATCTCACGGTCTTTTACCACACCGACTCGCTGGCGGGCGAGATCTACGCCTACGACTACCACGCCGCAACGTCGGAACTTACGAATCGTCGCATTTTGGTGAAGCTGGACCCCAGCGAAGGCATTCCGGACGGAATGACGGTCGACGGTGACGGTAACATCTGGTCGGCCTGCTGGGGCGGCGCGCAGATAATCCAGTTCGCTCCAGACGGCACCGAGATGAGTCGCATCAAGTTCCCGGCGGTCCAGACTTCGGCGGTGATGTTCGGGGGCGACGATTTCACCGACATCTACGTGACGACGGCCACGTTCGGTAGCGATGATCCGATAACCGACGACGATCCGCCGGCGTACCACGCCATATCGAACCGGGGCGGCCAGCTATACCGCGTTCGGCAAGACAAGGTTCAAGGAAAAGCGGAGTTCGAGACCGACTTCCACTGGTCGTGAGAGTGTTCGACCGATGTGGGCCATCGCAAAACCCTCCCCCTTGATGCTCAAGGGGGATTGAGGGGGTTTAGACGTGCAGGTGTATGCCCCCACTGCGTTCTCGCTGCGCGAAGGGGAGGTTGGTG
>JAAXHR010000316.1 GCA_012270805.1 Dehalococcoidia bacterium | reverse complement strand
GACATGCGCACGCAAGACTACTGGCGGCGCACAAAGCGGAACATGCGCGGTTTCAATGTGGATGACTACGCACCTGTCGCATTTTCGCCATCTGGAACGTCCACCCCATCTGGCACAACGAAAACACAGGCGGAGTCGAACGAAGAATCATCCGGGGTCATTGCTATCGAGGATGGGTTCCCCGCCGAATCCTTCCTGTCAAAAGAGACTGAGCGCAAAGGGGTTTATTTCGCGGATCTGAACACGGCATTGAAGGAACGTCCCGATTTTGTCAGGTCATGTTTCATGACCAAGGGGGTGACGACCGAGACGCAACTCCGGAGCGGCAACATCCCGCTGCGGAACAAATTTGACGCGCTGCACGGCGCGTTCTGGCAAGGCGGATACCTGCTGCACGTTCCCAAAGGCGTCGTTGTTGAAGTTCCGTTGCGCGTCTTCATCGCGCTGTCCGAGTCGGGGCACGCGGATCTTTCACATACGATCATCGTCGCGGACGCCGACAGCAAGGTCACAATTCTTGAGGAGCAAGTGTCGTCAGACGGCGGGGTTGCGGGGTTCCATTGCGGCGCTGTCGAGATCTTTGCCGGACAGAACGCCAACGTCACCTATGTGCAAGTGCAACGATGGAATCAGCAAGTGTGGAATTTTTCCACGCAGCGCGCGATTGCCGGAAGGGATTCCCGGTTATGCTGGGTCACCGGCACGCTGGGAAGTCGCTTGAGCAAACTGAATCAGACCGCTGCGCTTGAAGGCGCGGGAAGCAACGTTCAAATGCTAGGCTTGACGTTCACCCATTCGCGCCAACATGTTGACGTGAGCACCGCGCAGGAGCACATCGCGCCGCATACTTCAAGCGATCTGCTTTACAGAACCGTGCTCCGGGACAGGTCGCAGACCGCATGGAGCGGCAACATTTATGTCTATCCCGACGGTCAGCATACCGACGCTTATCAGAAAAACGATAACCTGGTGTTGAGTGATCGCGCTCATGCAGATACGCTGCCGGGCTTAGAAATCCAGGCGCACGAGGTGCGCTGCACGCACGGCGCCACCGCCGGACCGATCGACAAAGAACAGGTGTTCTACCTGATGAGCCGGGGGTTGTCGCGCAGCCAAGCCGAGAAGATGATTGTCGACGGTTTCTTCGAACCGGTGATGGATAGAATTCCGTTGGAGTCAGTTCGTGGTGAACTGCAGGAGTCGATCACGCAAAAACTCACGGCTACGAAATAACAATGACGACTTAGAAACCGAGTTTTTCTTGAAAACTCGGTTTCTTTTCCTGATTATTGGGCTTTCCAAAGTTCGAGATGCCCAAACCACGTACGATACGTATTTACAAAGTAAATTACTTAAGGTTAGTAGTAAGGTCTTTGCAACGTAGAGATAATGCATGTGTTGGGGCGCATCAATCTCGCCTTAACAGTCCCGGATTTGCTCGCAGTGGATTGCCAAATCCACTGCATAGAGGAAGTTACTTTTCTGTACAATCGAAATGTGGTAAGTGATGCTTCTACTGGTCACTGAACACTATCTTAAAAGGAGACAACAAAATGAGTCAACCCACAATCACCGCCTATATGAAGCCCGTCTGCGGTTGGAGTAACGGCGTTCGCGCTATCTTCGCCAAATACGGTTTGGAGTACGAAGACAAAGACATCATCAACAATGCGAACAACTATCGCGAGATGGTCCAAAAGACCGGTCAGCCGATGCAGCCGTGCGTCCAAATCGACGATGTCATACTCGCCGATGTCAGCGGCGATGAGGTCGAGGCATACCTTATCCAGTCGGGCATAGTCCAACATAGCGACGCGGCGACCGATGTGCCCACCGACGAAGCGTGCGCCGATCATGGTCCCGCTTCGGTAAACATCGGCTTCGCAAGCGATAGATAACCCGGTTGGTCAAATCCCGCTATAATCTCTCTCAGAAACCGAGTTTCAGTCCGAAACTCGGTTTCTCTTCGTTGAAACACCTGTGGTGAGGCACATGCACGTTGATCGAGATGAATTTCACCCACTTGAGGTCGATAGAATCCGCAAAGATTTCCCCATTTTTGCGGGTGATTCACCTATCGCCTATCTCGACAGCGCCGCGTCCTCCCAGACAGCGCGCTGCGTGCTTGAAGCGATGGATGGCTACTATGAGAGCTATCGATCCAACATTCATCGAGGCATCTACCACATCTCGGAGGAGGCGACCGCGGCGTATGAAGATGCGCGGCGGAAGATCGCGCGATTTATCAACACGCGACGCGCAAGCCAAGTTGTTTTCACCCGAAACACGACAGAATCCATCAATCTCCTCGCGTATAGCTGGGGAAACGCCAATATCGGTCAAGGCGACGAAATCCTCCTCACCGTGATGGAACATCACAGCAACCTCGTGCCGTGGCAACTCCTTGCTGAACGAACCGGCGCAACACTCCGCTTCATTGAGGTGACTGATGACGGATTGCTCCAATTGGACGATCTCGATCAGTTCCTGACGGAACGGACAAAGTTGGTAGCAGTCACACATGTCTCGAATGTGCTGGGCACGATCAACCCGGTTCGGGAGATCATCGCCGCTGCCCATTCCTTCGGCGCCACGGTGCTTATCGACGCCGCGCAAAGCGTGCCGCACCTGCCCGTTGATGTGCAAGCGCTTGACTGCGACTTCCTCGCGTTCTCGGGTCATAAGATGTGCGGACCGACAGGCGTTGGTGTGCTATATGGGAAACGTGAACTTTTGGAGAATATGCCACCCTTCCTTGGCGGAGGTTCGATGATTCGAGCGGTGCAGCGCGAACGCTCAACCTACGCGGACGTACCCGCAAGATTCGAAGCGGGAACGCCAGCCATCGCCGAAGCCATCGGTCTCGGTCATGCGGTAGATTATCTTGAGGGGATCGGCTTGGACATGGTGCATGCTCATGAGCAGCAGATAATCGACTACGCCCATCAAAAACTGAGTGAGATTGACGGAATTACCATCTATGGACCGAAACCCCGCATGAAGGCGGGAGTCATCACGTTTAATCTTGAGGGCATCCATCCCCATGATCTCGCCGGGGTGCTTGATACCACCGGGGTGGCGGTGCGTGCCGGGCACCACTGCGCTCAACCGCTGATGCAACACTACGGCGTCATTGCGACGGCGCGCGCAAGTTTTTATCTNNGGAAGACGTCGATAGGCTCTACGATGGGGCGCTGAAAGCCCAGAACCTATTGGCGCGGAGACAAGGATGAATATCTACGAGGAAGACATTCTCGATCACTACGAAAACCCCAGCAATTATGGGACGTTGGAGGAGCCCGATATCTCCTACGAGGAGGACAATCCTCTGTGCGGCGATCAGATTCGAATGGATCTCGAGGTCGAGGATGGGGTCATCAAGGATGTCCGCTTCTGTGGTCACGGCTGCACGATTAGCCAAGCGGCGGCGTCGATGTTGACGGAGGAGGTCAAAGGACAAGCGTTAGAAGACGTAAAGAAGCTGACCAAGGACGACATCTTGGAGATGCTCGGCATTCCGCTCGGTCCGGTGCGCTTGAAATGCGGTCTGTTAGCCCTGAAGGTGTTGAAAGCCGGCGCGTACGGAATTAAGGGTTGGCCCGGCGAAGAGGATGACGAGGAGGCATGAGCATGGCGGAGTTTTTCAAAGTCGCCAAAGTCAGCGAAATTCCTCCCGGCAAAAAGAAGCTAGTCGAAGTGGATTTTGTACCGGTCGCACTCTTTAACGTGGACGGAGAATTCTACGCCATTGAGGACATCTGCACCCATGACGGCGGTCCTCTCGCCCAAGGGGAATTGGACGGTGAAGAGATTGAGTGCCCTCGGCACGGTGCGCGTTTCAGCGTGATTACCGGCGAACCCCTTTGTATGCCCGCGGTCGAACCCGTCGATTGTTACGAAGTCAAAATCGAAGGCGATGACATATTCGTAAATATCGATTAATGGAAAAACTGTAGGAGCAATCTCCGAATCGCGACTCCGATTCCTCTCAAACTTTCGTTACACATACCCTCAATAAACCGCCGATATAAAAGACTCTGAGCGTTTGACTGCGTAAGACCCAAAGAGAAGGAGATCCCAAATGGTATCCGAAGAGACCGTA
>JAAXHR010000208.1 GCA_012270805.1 Dehalococcoidia bacterium | reverse complement strand
GTCAAGTAAGCATCGACTACCGCGCCGTTGGGGTCATGGACCAGGGAGATATCGTATGGTTCTGGATCGGTTCGCACGACGAATACGAATGGCTCCTCAAGCGAGTTTAGGCACCGCTTGAAGCCCTATGAGAACGCAGTCGTTGTCGCATACGGCGTAACCGAAGCAATTGAATTTAACCCCAGATCCGGGACGCGCCGTCCTGAACCGAGCGCAATCCGCTTGTAAGAACTGTCTGGCAGGTCGACATTGGGAGTGATTATCCCAGGTTCATTACGGCACATCCATACGGGAGATGAAGAGTGTTCAAGGAACATGAGCAGATCGTTCTGACCGCCGACGTTCTGGGCGATGAGGGAGAGGAATTGAAGCCGGGAGACGTCGGCGCCGTCGTCCACGTTCATCCCGCTGACGCAGCCGTTGTTGCTGAGTTCATGTCCCTGGACGGCTGCACCGTGGCAATCGCTACCGTGCTGCCGGCACAGGCGCGTCCAATAACAAACGCGGACATTACCCACGCGAGGACGGTTCAGGAAGCCGTCTGATGTTCCCGCCAGGTCTCCCGCCGGTAAGCCGATAGAAAATTGGGGATGGGACGCCAGGTCTCAACCCAGACTCTGGTCGACCGCAAGACCAGGCAATCGAAGCGTTTAGGCAAGTTCAAGACGCTGGAGTTCGAGGAGACCACCGGGATGCGTCGGGGGCCTGCCTGCAGCAGGCAGGCGGCCAAGACGGTGCGCTCTTTCCTGAAACATCGTGGCGGACAGGCGCCGTCCGGTGTAGCGAAGTAAGTGAGGAGACAGCAATGAACCCACAGGTATCTGTATCACAGTCCGCGCTGGCTGCGGTCTGTCAAGAGCACGGCATCAAACGACTTGCCGTCTTTGGATCGGCCCTCCGGGAGGACTTTGGACCTGAGAGCGATATAGACGTTTTGGTCGAGTTCGAACCGGGGCGTACACCGGGGTTGTTGGGCATTGCGGGAATAGAGGCGCGGTTGTCCGCGCTGTTTGGCAGAGAAGTAGATCTCGTGACGCGCTCTGCCGTGGAGCAGACTCGTAACTACATCCGACGCAGAGCTATTCTCGAATCGGCTGAGGAAGTCTATGCGACGTGACGACGCCTATCTGCTCGACATGCTGTTGTCGGCCCGGGATGCCACGGAGTTTGTTTCGGGGATTACATACGCGGATTTCGAGGCGAGCCGACTTCGCCAGAATGCTGTCTTGAAGTCTTTGGAGATTATTGGCGAGGCCGCGTCTCGCGTGAGTACCACCATAAGAGAAACTCATGGCAGTATACCATGGGGCGACATTGTTGCATTGCGTAATCGCATCGTGCACGCCTACTTCGAAACAGATATCGATATCGTCTGGAAGGTAGTACAGGAGGAATTGCCCACCTTGATCGTTCAACTTGAGCGGATCGTGCCGCCTGAAACCAACCATGAGTGAACTTAACATAACTGAAGCTGGCGCCGTCCAGTTTCCAATGGTCCGTCACGCGGCCGAGGTCGGCTGGACACCCATCCCGCCCGGGGACGCCCTGCGTTTGCGTGGCGGCGAGACAGGGATATTGTTCCGTGACGGTTTGGAAGAAGCGCTTGGGCGATTCAACCCCTGGATGTCAAACGAAACCATCCGTTCCGTGGTCGAGCGTCTCGAAGCAGTCCCAGCGACGATAGAGGGCAATCGCCAGATGCTTTCCTGGCTGCGCGGCGAGCGTCAATGGTACGACGAGGGCGAGAGCCGTTATCGCCATGTCCAGATCGTCGATTTCGAGCAGTCCAATGAGAACGTCCTTCATGTCACGTGGGAGTGGAAACTCAAACCCCCGGCGCGTAATAAAGGCAATCGTGCCGACGTGATGTTCGTCGTCAACGGTGTACCGGTTGCCATCGTGGAACATAAGAATCCGACAGATCGCAATGCGATCGATCGAGGAATCGGCCAACTCAAGCGTTACGAGCTTGAAACACCCGAGCTGATCGGCACCGCACAGCTTTTCAATGTCACCCATCTCCTCGATTACTGGTACGGCGTGACGTGGAATGCCAATCGGCGTTTCATGGCGCGCTGGAAGGAACGTCGGGAGGAGAGTTACCGATTTGCGGTGCAGTCATTCTTCGAGCCGACGGACTTCCTACGTACGCTACGGGATTGGATCCTTTTTTACGTTGAAGACGGTGAAACACGCAAATCGGTGCTGCGCCAGCATCAAAGGCGTGCGATCGATCGTATCGTTGAACGTTGTTCGGTATCGGGAAAGCGCCGCGGGCTCATCTGGCATACCCAGGGTTCGGGCAAGACCTTTACCCTGCTCACCGCTGCGCGATTGATTTTGGAGCGCAAGGATAGGTTTCAAACACCGACCGTGGTTGTGGTTGTGGACCGCACGGAAATTGAAGGACAGCTCAAGGGCTGGGTTGCAAGACTCCTGGGCGAGATGCAGCAGCAGGACATTGCCGTCTGGCAGGCGAATTCTAAGAAAGAAATACAGGAATTGCTGGAAGCCGACAAACGGGGCCTAATAATCTCGATGATCCACAAATTTGAGGGGATCGACAAGGACGCGAACACGCGCGACAACATTTACGTATTCATCGACGAAGCCCATCGTTCTGTAGCCAAAGATTTGGGCACCTACATGATGGCGGCAGTTCCGAATGCAACCATCATCGGTTTCACCGGCACACCGATCGCGAAGACTGACCAGGGCGAAGGTACCTTCAAGATTTTCGGTGTCGACGACGAGTTGGGTTATCTCGACAAGTATTCCATCGCCGAGTCGATTGAGGATGAAACTACGCTTCCGCTCCGCCACACGATGGCGCCGAGTGAAATGACCGTACCGGTCGAGCGACTTGACAGGGAATTCTTCGAATTGGCGGAGTCGGAAAGCGTTACCGACGTCGATGAACTTAACAGGATTCTCGACAGAGCGATCGGTCTGCGTACTTTTCTGACTGCTGACGATAGGGTTGAAAAAGTCGCCATATACGTCGCGGAGCACTTCAAGAAAAACGTCGAACCGCTTGGCTACAAGGCGTTTCTTGTGGGTGTAAACCGCGAGGCATGCGCAAAATACAAGCGTGCGCTGGACAGGCATCTGCCGCCCGAGTGGTCTGAGGCTGTCTATACCGAGAACACGGCGGACGTGATTGACCGTCCCCTGGTCGCAAAGTTGCAGCTGTCGACGAGCCACGAGGAGGAGGTGCGTCTCTTATTCAAGACGTCGGATGAGAATCCGAAGATCCTGATTGTAACCGACAAGCTGCTCACCGGTTACGACGCATCACTTCTCTACTGTATGTATCTAGACAAGCCTATGCGAGATCATGTACTGCTTCAGGCGATCGCGCGCGTCAATCGACCTCACGTTGACGAGAATGGCGCCGGTAAACGCATTGGGCTGGTCGTGGACTTCGTGGGCGTCCTTCGGGAATTGAGAAAGGCGCTGAGATTTGACTCTACCGATGTCAGCGGAGTAATCGAGGATCTTGATCTTCTTCTACAGGATTGCCTTGGAAAAATCGAGCGTGCAAGGATCGAATATCTTGGCGAGGCAGGCATAGGTGGAGCGGATGAGAGACTTGAGGAAATCATCTACGGTCGTTTTCTGGTTCCGGAGACAAGAAGATCTTATTTTCACGCATTTAGGGAAATTGAAGCCCTTTGGGAAATCCTGTCACCATCTCCTGAACTTCGCGAGCACATTAATACGTACAAAAACCTTGCGAAATTATATGCCGTTCTCATTAATGCCTATAAGACGAATACCACTTACAACGCACCCTTGGGCCTGAAAACGGCCAGTCTGGTGAAGGACAGCGTTACTCAACAGGGCCTTGGAGACGTGATCAAAACAGTGACGTTCGATGCGCCCACGGTCCATGCACTTCGAAACGAACCGGGCTCCGACGAAGCGAAAATATTCAATCTCGTGCGGGGCTTGCGTGACGAAATCGACGCGGAACCGGAAAAAGCACCCGTGTTTCGACCGCTCAAAGAACGCGCCGAACACATCCTCGAGGATCTTCAGAACCGCAATGCGACGAGCCTCGTGGCAATGGAGCAGTTGTTGGCACTGGCGAAAGAAAAAGAAGATGTGGCAAAAGCCGCTGAAGACAGTGGTCTTTCGACTCAAGCATTCGGTGTGTACTGGACGCTCAAGAAGGACACAACCCTTAAGTCCGCAGGTATTGCGGCTTCGATGGTGGCACGGGAAGCGGAAACGCTTCTCGCGCGCTTTCCGAACGCATCAGAAAATGAGGACGAAAAACGGAGACTTCGATCTGCTCTCTACCAACCGATTCTGGAGGTTAACAAGAAGGAACGCGCCCGGATCGTTGAGACCATACTTGAAATCCTGCTCGAATCTGACACAGATGCGCACTCGTGACGAAAGTCGTCAATCTATTCTCGATCGCGTGGATAACTGGGCCCAAACGCTGGGCGTCCGCCCAAGGGTTGTGCGGGTTCAGCGAATGACGCGGAAATGGGGTTCCTGCTCGACGTCGGGGATCATCACTCTTGCGATCGATCTGGCCGACCAGGAACCTGGTTTCCAGGACTTCGTCATTGCACACGAGTTGTTACACCTGCGGGTTCCGAACCACGGGAAACTGTTTAGGGCGTTGATGACTGTTCACGTGCCGGGCTGGACGAAGTATCACGCTGCAAGAAAGCGCCTCGCCTACGTCTCGAAATGCATGTTCGACTGAGACACATTAGAAAAAGTGTTCCGATGTTCAAGAAGTGTAGGTAAATTCAGTTACCCGTTTGCCCATCAGAACCTTGTTACTTTCCTGCTGAGCCGTGTAGATTCAAAGGTGTGAGTCCCCTACCCTGCTGTTTTGTACGTGTCTTTGTTTAACCTTAATCCGAAATAAATCA
>JAAXHR010000007.1 GCA_012270805.1 Dehalococcoidia bacterium | reverse complement strand
TCTCGCAAGTAGGACACCAGCTGCTTGAGCGTCTCCGCTGGTCGGATCTCGATACCGGGCACTAGAGATGCCTCTCTAGCGTTGACGTTTGGGACGAACGCAGTGTCGTATCCCCGATCCTTGCCGGCCTGAAGCATCGGTAACATGCCATGCGTTGAACGGAGCTTTCCGTCTAGCGACAATTCGCCGAGGAACAGCGAACTCGCCACTGCGTCAGGGACCTGTCCGCTGCATACCAGTATTCCGATGGCTATCGGCAGGTCGTAAGACGGCCCGGTCTTCTTGATGTCGGCGGGTGCCAGCGATACGGTGATGCGCCGCATAGGGAACTCCGCGCCAGAGTTCCGGATCGCCGCGCGAACGCGTTCGCGCGACTCCTGCACCGAAGAATCGGGTAGCCCCACGATGTTGAAGCGGGGAAGCCCTGGGGAGATGTCGACCTCAACCTCAACCAGTTGACCGTCCACTCCACTGACGGCGCAGGTGTTCGTCTTTGCAAGCATTTTGCGAATTCCCTCTTTTATAGTTACCCGTAGTCCAATCGCCACGCGGCTGTATATTATACATATGTCCTAGCACATGTATAGCAAATATGGCGAAGGTTTCAAAACGGTCAATATCCTCTCGCGATGAGCATCCAGTACGACACTGACGGTCACATAGCCGTTATCACAATCGCCAACGCGCGACGAGCCAACAGCTTAGACAAGCAACACGCGCTCGATCTAGGCGACGCTTGGAGAAATGCTTGGGATGATCGTAACGTCCGTGCCATCATCGTTACGGGCGAGGGCGATAAGCACTTCTGCGGCGGACACGACCTCTCCATCCGCGACGATGTCACACCCGAAGAACACGCATTTCTAGCCCTCGAACGCATCTTCAGGCCGCCGTCTGGCTACATAAACGGCTTCCAAACGGGCATCGATGGGGGTATGGCCGACCATTTTCCTCGTATTCACAAGCCAGTGATCGCTGCTGTGAACGGATGGGCGGTTGGCGCTGGACTTTACCTGCTACTCGCTTCAACCGATATCCGTATAGCGGCGATCGGCAACGCCAACTTCCGATTCGGCCTCATCTCTCGCGGCTGGATCGGCGCTGGGCCCGGCGCTACGATGCTGATGAAACAGCTTCGATACGTCGATGCGATGAAGATGCTGCTCGCCGACGAAACCATCGATGCCGAGGAAGCGGTCAGGATCGGTCTGGTCAACGAAGCGGTTTCCGCCGAACAACTCATGCCACGCGCGTTGGAACTCGCAAAACGCATTGTCGAGATGCCACCCCTCGCCACGATCAAGATGAAGGAGTTCATCCATCGCTTTTCAGAACTCCCGATTGAGCAGGCGTGGAACGTGCAAGCGATGATGAACTTCCTTCTCTTGCAAACGACACAGGACGCGCAAGAGGGACGGACATCGTTCCTCGAACGCCGCGATCCCGATTACACCGGAGAATATGCCGGACTCGAGGGCTTTTACGAAAACCTCACCGATGATGAACGCGCCAGATTGGACGAGCTTAAGCGACAGATAGACTGGTAGCCACAGAGGTATCCCGGAGATTCATCCTTACTAATGGACCGTTGGAACTACGCACGCGACGAACATCCGCCCTACTGCACATGTGTGGAGTGCATCGAGGATCGTAAAAACGGCAAAAACCCGCGGTCGCTTAGATCTGCGTATTTTGGTGGCGGCAACCCGATTGAACGCTTCATCAGTTGGCTGAAACGCTTCTTCGGCAGCCGCTAAACAACCGCAATCAAGTCATCTACGGTCGAAGATCCGCCACCAAACCCATCCGAACAGCGCACCTAAAGCCGCGCAGATGGGCAGCGATGCGATTACAACCACTTCCGTTCCAGCAGCGTCGAACTGAAACCACAATACCGCGGCAAAGGCGATCGCCACGCAGGCTCCAACCAGCCCACCCAACAATATGTATCGTTTGGAGCTCACTCGGTTGATGTTAAACCACCTCCTGCGCTGTACAATTTCGCTTCGCAAAGGCAGGTGATTGTGATGACCAACTCCAACGGAAAAGTTCTTCGCAGTGAAGCATGGTTCGGGCCGCGCGATCTCGAGGGTTTCCTGCACCGCTCGGGTCTGAAGAACCAAGGATGGGACGAAGACTCGTTCGCTGGCAAGCCGGTCATCGGCATCGCCAACTCGTGGAGCGAAGCTACGCACTGCAACGCCCATCTGCGCCTGATCGCCGAGCACGTCAAGCGCGGCGTCATCGCCGCCGGCGGTTTCCCCTTGGAATTCCCGACTATCTCACTCGGCGAGTTCTTCCTTGCTCCCACATCTATGCTCTACCGCAACCTCATGGCAATGGATGTGGAAGAGATGATCCGCGGACTTCCCATCGATGGCGTAGTGCTGCTCTCGAACTGCGACAAGACCACTCCCGCCATGCTCATGGGCGCAGCGTCGGCCGATCTTCCCGCGATCATCGTCACCGGCGGACCTCAACTCAAGGGCAATTGGCGTGGCGAAGAACTAGGTTCGTGCACCGACTGCCGTCGCTACTGGTCGGAACTCCGCGCCGGCACGATCACGCAGGCCGAATACGACTCGATGGAAGAAGCGATATACCGTTCGCCCGGGCACTGCATGGTGATGGGTACCGCCAGCACGATGTCTGTGATCTGCGAAGCCCTGGGTATGACGCTACCCGGCGGCGCGGCGATACCAGGTGCCGACTCGCGACGTCGTGTATTCGCCGAACGAGCTGGTGCGGCCGCGGTCGATCTCGTGCAACGCAACATGCGGCCGTCGGAGATTCTCACCGAGGAAGCTTTCGAGAACGCCGCTCTGTCGCTGCTCGCGCTCGGTGGCTCAACCAACGCCATCATCCACCTGACCGCCATCGCCGGGCGCGTCGGTGTTGACCTCCCGCTTGCACGATGGGAGGAACTCTCCGAATGTGTCCCAGTCATCGCCAACCTCAAGCCATCAGGCAAGTTCCTGATGGAGGACTTCTTCTATGCCGGGGGCGCGCCTGCGTTCTTCAAGAAGATTCTTCATCTGCTCAACGCCAACTGCATCAGTGTGAACGGCCAGACCCTCGCCGAAAACGTAGCTGGCGCTGATTGCCACAACGACGATGTCATCCTCGATCCTGCGCACGCGCTCTACCCTGACGGCGGCATCTCGATACTGCACGGCTCGCTGGCTCCTGATGGCGCAGTGATTAAACGCTCGGCGGCTTCGCCAAAACTGCTCCAACACACCGGCCGGGCGGTCGTATTCACCAGTCCTGCCGATCTGAGCAGACGAATCGATGATCCGGACCTTGATGTAACCGAGGACGACGTGCTGGTGATGCAGTCGGCGGGGCCTATCGGGGGACCCGGCATGCCAGAAGCTGGGTTCATGCCGCTTCCACGCAAGATTCTCGAGCAGGGCGTCCGCGACATGGTCCGCATCTCCGACGCGCGTATGAGCGGCACCGCATTCGGCACTGTCGTGCTTCACGTCTCACCCGAATCGGCCATCGGTGGTCCGCTCGCGCTAGTCCGCGACGGCGACATGATCTCACTAGACGCCAACAGCGGTCGCTTGGACCTGTTGGTCAACGACGCCGAATTAGCGCGGCGTCGCGCCGAACTTCAATCAGCTGCAAGGGCAAACGGACATCCGGAACGTGGATACATGCACGTCTACAACCGCCACGTCATGCAAGCGCAGCATGGTTGCGACTTCGACTTCGCAGTAGGTAGAACGCCTGTGGCGACGCATGTTGAGATGAAGGGGCACTAAAGCGTCGAGCGTTGGATCATCTCGACGGCGGTGCGATTTTGTTTGGTGTCTGTCCAGTTGTCACTGCGTTCCACGCGTCGATGAGTTCAGACTGATGTTCGCTTGCCCACTTGAGGATTCGGCGAGTTTGGCGATGAGGCATGTTTCCGTCTGTGACGCTTATGCTCCTGATGTCAACCTCTAGCCGAAACTCTGCGTATTCGGCGTGGAAGTGAGGCGGATTGTGGTCTGACCAGTAAACGTAGATGCTTATTCCGTCGAAACGACAAATTTCAGGCATTTGCTAATTGCGGACGCGCCTCACGTTGCAGGTCTTCCCAAGAATTCCCGGTTAATTCGGTGTACAACCAAATGACGCATAGCACCATATCTCGATCCTGATCGTCATCCCCCCAACGTATGTCTCCGCCATGCGGCGGTATTCGCACATCCTCGAAAACTTTCCGATCCGCCCACGGTTTGAACCAAGGCTTTGACGCGAGCGGAGTCAAATCAAGTTCGCCTTCTATTCCGTTGCTGAGCTTGACCCAGATGTGGAAGCCTTCGAGCGTCTTCACTCCGACCACGTCAATATCGGCTGGACCTGCAACCATTTCCATTTCGTCGTTCAAAGATATCCTTCTTTAGTAAATCTGTTCGTACTAACTAATGTATCACACCCCTAGTCGCAGTCTCGACAACCCGTCGCTACATATCCCCAACCCGTTCTGTCCTACCAATCCCCCTAAGGCGTAGGCGCGTCCGCGGGTATCAGTTTCTCGGCCTTCATCTCGGCCCAAACATCGCCCGGTATCTCCTGCCCTACCATCTTGAAGTTCTGCTCCAATTCTGGCACCGACTGCGCGCCGGGAACTGCCGTCGCTACTGCCGGATGTGCCAACACAAACTGCAACGCTGCGGCCTTCAGATCCACCCCGTGGCGTCTACACACTGCATCCAAGCGTCGCGCCTGATCTACCAGGTGCTGCGGAGCAATTTCATAGTCGAATGTCACCGTTCCACCAAGATCACGCGCCAAGATGCCGCTGTTGTAGGGCCCGCCGATGATGATCTTTACGTCACGCTCGACGCAAAGCGGCAAAAACTCGTCGTATGCGTCGTGGTCCAGAAGTGTGTACCGGCCTGCTAACAACACCGCGTCTATATCGAACAGTCGAATGAACCTGGCCGGCATCTGCCATTCGTTCATACCGCATCCAATCGCTTTGATCACGCCCTGCTCGCGCAACTCGATCAGCGTCGGAAACCCCTCATCGAGTGCTTCGCGTTCTCCGTGTGGCGCCCAGTCAGGATCGTGAATCAGCACGATCTCGACGTGGTCAGTTTGTAGCCGCTCGAGACTCTCTTCTATAGACCTCAAAACGTTGTCGCGGGTCCAAGTATCGACGGAGTAGTGCTCCGCGAAGTTGTCTGGCGATTCTTCCGCCGTCCTGCCACCTTCGACCGGTTCCAACACTCGTCCGACCTTCGTCGAAATCACGAAACTGGCGCGATCGAACTCCTTCAATGCTGCTCCATAACGGACTTCGCTGATCCCTGCGCCGTACAGCGGCGCTGTGTCAAAGTAGTTGATGCCCAACTCTAGGGCTCGCCGTATGATTCGACCGGCTTCATCGCTCGTCGTGTCTCCCAGCCCCGTTCCACTCAGAAACGCGCCGCCAAGGCCGAGTTGCGTTACCTCAACGCCCTGTGTCCCTATCGATACCTTTTCTAGCGGATCCAAATGATACCTCCGCGTATTGTTACTGTTACGAAACCAACGCCGCGATCGCATCGCCGACCGCCATGGTCGACGAAGAACCACCCAAATCGGGCGTCAACGTTTCGCCTTCCTGCAAAAGTTCCTCAACCGCCAATCTGACATCCGATGCGGCTCCATCCTCGCCGAGATGGTCGAGCATCAACGCGGCGGTCAATATCTGTGCCATCGGGTTGGCGATGCCCATGCCGGCAATGTCGGGTGCGCTGCCGTGTGTAGGCTCGAACATTGAAGGGCTGGTCCGGGTCGGATCGAGGTTGGCACTCGATGCGAGCCCCATCGAGCCGGTGATGATCGCCCCGATGTCGGTCAATATATCGCCGAACAGGTTCGAGGCCACAACGACGTCGAAGTTCTGCGGGCGCCGGATGAAGTCCATGCAGGCGGCATCGATCAACAGCGAATCGGTCGTGACGTCCGGGTAGTCCGCCTTGACTGCGTCGAACGTCCGGTCCCATAGCACCATTCCATAGCCCTGCGCGTTCGATTTGGTAATGGAAGTGACGTGCATCTTCTTGTTGCGCTCACGCGCCAATTCGAAGGCATAGCGGATAACGCGCTCGCATCCTTTACGAGTGAAGACCGACGATTGCACCGCCACCTCACCGGGGAAGTCTCGGTACTGGAAACCTCCGACGTTTGCGTATTCTCCCTCGGTGTTTTCACGCACGACGATGAGATCGATGTCGTAGGGCTTGGCATCCTTCAGCGGCGAATCGACACCTGGAAGCAAGACAGATGGCCGTACGCAGGCATATTGATCGAACGCCCTTCGGATAGGCAACAGTAGACCGTTGAGCGTGATGTGGTCCTGAACCTCAGGGTGTCCAACTGCGCCGAGGAATATGGCGTCGAAACTCCTCAACTGCTCCACGCCGTCCGATGGCATCATCTCTCCGTGCTCGAAGTAGTATTCCGAGCTCCACGGGAACTCAACGAACTTCCACTCAATGCCGTACTTGCCGGCGATGGCGTGCAGAACTTTCAAAGCCTCGTCGACGACATCGACACCGATGCCGTCGCCCTTTATCACCGCGATGCTGTGCTTACCCAAAGTTAGACCGTGCCTCCGAATCCAAGCCGTTTAAATCCCAATAATGTTCGTCGGAGTCTTCAGGATGATCGCGCCTCTATGACTTCCAGGACGCCCGCTATATCGTTCTCGTCCCACTCATTCTCCATCATCGTGTGGAACAGTTCCTCAGATTTGATTGCCAATTCCAGCGAAAGCCCTTCGCTATTGGCCAAGTCTTTGATGATGCCGAGGTCTTTATCGAGGTTGCGAACTGGCGCTGCGGAATCTTCGAAATCTCGAGCCGCGGTTATCGGCGCGCTACGCTCAACCATAGTGCTCGCTCCCCAAGCGACGCTCAGCAACTCGGCTGCTACTTCGATGTCGACGCCTGCCGAGTTCGCCAGCGCAAACGCCTCGGCGGCTGCAACTGTGTGGACTCCGACCAGCAGTTGGTTGATCAGCTTCATCGCCGTGCCGGCGCCGTTCGGGCCCATGTGCCGGACGTTGGCGCCCATCAGCTCGAAATACGGCAACGCCTTCCTAAACGCCTCGTCGGAGCCGCCGCACATTATCGCCAAAGTTCCGGCGGCGGCACCCGTCGGTCCGCCGCTGATCGGCGCATCGATGAACATCGCGCCTTTCGTCTCCGCGGCCTCGGCACACTTGCGTGACGTCTCGATATCCACCGTGCTGTGATCGACGATAATCTGTCCAGGTTCGCACGCCGGCACGACCTCGCCGATGATCACGTCCAACGATGTCTGCACACTCGGAAGGCAGGCAAGCACAACATCAACCTTCGAAACCAGATCCGACGACGAACTCGCGCCCTTGGCACCGCGATCAATCATCGCCTCGATCTTCGACTGCGTCCGCGTGTAAACGACCGGCTCCGCACCCTTGGCGAGCAGATTGTC
>JAAXHR010000020.1:5723-12090 GCA_012270805.1 Dehalococcoidia bacterium | reverse complement strand
TTCTGCGACGAACGAATGGGCGAAATCTTCGCAACCATCAATAAAGCTATCCAAAATCCCTACCGCATCAGAGACGTCAGATACGTTTCGGACATCTTCAACTGCTCGCAAGAGGAAGCGGTTGAGAACATCAGAGACCTAACGCGGCTTCCCGAAGAGATCTTCTCGAAGGTGGCAGAACCTGAGGCGCGGGAAGCATTGGCGAATCTGCCGGAAAACGATGTTGCCGCGGCGATCAAAGACGCGCTCATCTGCGACTACGCCACGGCCGAGATCCTTGAGCAGATACGCGCGCGAACTGACGAAGCATCACTCTCGGACGTTTTGACTCAACCGCGTCTGCTCGAAATCGTAGCCAACCCATACCGGATAACCTCGGCAACACCGATTCGCCGAGAGTTGGGCGGTTCGCGTAACGAGGCTCTGGAAATGGTCAAAGAGCTGGCTCCGAACTTCGGACATACCGAGCTTCAGCTTGACGGTAATGAAATCTTCGAAGTTTGGCAGGAGACATCGCATGAAGCGCGGATGAGCGCGATGCGAAACGGATTGCTGTGTTCCAAAAAACTCGCGGAGAAGTTGCTCGCCGTAGCCGGCGACGTGGTAACGACTCACTTCTCCGACATGCTGATGGATCCGCAAATCCGCGATTGTCTCGACCAGCCATATTCTGAGGAGAAGATCGAGTACCTCGCGAATCATCTCGGCTGCGAAGCCGAAGAATCGAAGACAGCGATCCGTAACCTGTCGCTTCTGACATTGTTGATTGCCAACGAGACGCCTGATGCCATCGAGTGCAATCCACATCTGGACGCACTAGCCGACGCGCTTGACAACGAGGCGATACAGAAGCTCTTCTACTACGGCCCACTGCTTGACGCGCATCTGACTACGATACGCAATCGCGGTACCGCTTCAGACATCCACATCACCAAGGCGAACCTACGGCTTGTTGTATCTGTAGCCAAGAAATACATGGGGCGCGGGATGAACCTCTTGGACCTAGTCCAAGAAGGCAATATCGGCCTGATAAGGGCGGTTGAGAAATTCGACTACCGACGCGGATACAAATTCTCAACCTACGCCACATGGTGGATCCGTCAAGCGATTACTCGCTCGATCGCCGACCAGGCGCGCACTATCCGCATCCCGGTCCACATGGTCGAAACGATCAACAAGCTGCTGAGAATCAGCAGGCGGTTGGTACAAGAGTACGGGCGAGAGCCTACACCCGAAGAGATCGCCGTCCACATGGAGACGACACCGCAAAAGGTTCGAGACACGTTGAAAATTTCTCTCCAACCTGTCTCTTTGGAAACTCCGATCGGAGATGAAGAGGACTCGACACTCGGTGACTTCATCCCTGAAACTAATACCGATGGTCCGATAGAAAAGGCATCGACCAACCTGATGAAAGAGAGCGTGATGGAGGTACTAGAGACCCTAGACGTCCGTGAAAAGCAGGTTATCGAGCATCGCTTTGGGATGAAGGACGGTCGATCTAAGACGCTCGAGGAAGTCGGCCGATACTTCGGCGTTACCCGTGAACGCGTCCGCCAAATCGAGGCCAAAGCCCTCCGCAAACTCCGCCACCCAACCCGCAGCCGCCAACTCCGCGGCTTTGTGGACTAATTCGGCACGAGCCAAGAATCAATCGAGGCCGTCTCAGTTCTCGTGAGACGGCCTCGATGTTCAGTACGCCGACAAAAGTCTCTATCGCTCCGTCACCGAACCGCCATTGATATTGATCGCCTGACCAGTTATGTACGCTGCGCGAGGACTGCAAAGGAAGCCGATCAACTCACCAACCTCGATGTCCTTAGCAGGTCGGCCCAACGGAACCTGAGCGGCTCGCGTCATCCAGTCGTCACCGCGCCCGATCGGGTCTAGCCGAGCCGTCTCCGTCATGCCGGGGCATACACAGTTGGCGGTAATCTCATGCTCCGCCAATTCTTTCGCCAATGCTTGTGTGAAACCGTCGACGGCGAAGTTCGCCGCGTTGTAAGCGGCCATGCGGGCATTGCCACGCTTACCCGCAGTCGACGAAATGTTCACGATCCTACCGCCTTGGCCCTGTTTGATCATCTGGATCGCCCCGACCTTCGAACACAGATACGTCCCCACGACTTTGACTTCCAACACCTTCTTGAACACATCTTCGGCAACCTCAATCACCGGAACGCGGTCTTCTCCATAAGGCGCAGCAGCGTTGTTGATCAGAATGTCCACCCGCCCCAACTCATCTACGGTTTGATCGATGAGCGCTTGCACATCCTCAGCCTTTGTCACATCCATCACTACCGGTAGCGCCTTGACGCTGAATGCTCTAACCTCATCAGCAGTCGAATCTATATCCCGCCATCCCGATTCCTTTTCGTCTGGTGGAAACGTCGCAGGATCGCGCCCCGTACCCGTCACGACCACATCGGCTCCCATTCTCGCTAGCACGTTTGCCGTCGCCCGCCCAATACCTCGCAGACGCCCCGCGCCTGTAACGATGGCAACTTTACCGCTCAATTCACGCTCTGATCCAGTCATCGTCAATACTTCCAGTGTTAGTTAGGGTTTTATGCGCAACTGCTGAGCAGCAATTGTATGGAGTGCTACGCCCCCGGCGAGCCGAGTGTCACCGGAATTTCCATGATTATGGCACTATCACCCGCGCCGCGTATGGTCCTAACTACGACATCGGTGCCATCGGGATGGATGCGCAAAAATTCGGTGAAATCCGTCTTGCCACGGATCGGCGTGTCGTCGATTTTGACGATTATGTCATCGATCATGAAACCCGCCGCGGCTGGAGATTCGGGGTCGACATACCTAACACCGAAACCTTCGCTCACAGGCAACGCTCGCTGAAATGCCAAGTAGGGCGTGACGTCGACACCACCCAAGCCCAAGTATCCGGGTTGTTCACGCTCGCCCAATGCCACCAACCGGTTGGCACCCTCAGCGACAGTGTTGATATCGATCGCGAAATTGGCACCTTGCCCGACATCGATCGTGCCGATGTTGATACCGACAACTTCACCCTTCGAATTGAGGAGAGCGCCTCCGCTGCCCCCGACGTTGATCGCCGCGTCGGTCTGGATTAGCCCTTCGAAGATCGTGCCTGACCCGTCGGCAACTGTGCGATCTAAGGCGCTGATGACACCACGGCTGACACTCGGACCGCCGCTCAATCCGAAGGCATGCCCGATCGATACAACATCCTCTCCGACTCGCAAAGCGTCCGAGTCGCCAAGTTTCGCAGGAACCAAATCGTGAGCATCAACAGCTAGGACCGCGATATCAAGCACGCTGTCTTCCCGCATCATCGCGGCCGGAAGAGTCTCTCCCGAATGCAGAATCACACTGATCGCGTTCGCGCCTTCAATGATGTGCCAATTGGTTACGATCGAACCGTCAGCATCGAAAACGATGCCGGTGCCGCTGCCCACGCCATCAGCGCGTCGCACGGAAACTTGCACGATCGAAGGGGTCGTCGCTTCAACTACATCCGGAATCCAGGGATTGGGGACGACAACGTTGACACGTTGCACCTCAGTTGTGGTTGGATCTGTTTGGTCGATAACCGACGGTTCAGAGCTGCAGGCGGTGCCTAAAAGGGCGGTGAAAGCCAAACTGACGATAGCCAACGCCAAGCTCGAATGAACCCGATGTAACAATCTCACTTCATTCCTCCTGATCACTAACGCCGGCGGAAGGAAGATCCTTAACTTTGGATTATAGCGTGTGCAGTTCAAACGTTCGTTCGGAACTAAGTGCCCGAACCAAACGCTGCAACCGTATCGCGGCATTAAGCGTGACGCGTGCGCCGACGCCTTGAACAGAAAGCGGTACGATTCACTTCTCGTTCCCCCGCACTCCGAGATCCGACATACGATTCTTAGCGTATTGGGTATATCTGGCTCTAACGAATCAGGCTTGAACGCGCACGGGTTAGAATGATGTGTTGCGCCTCGTTCTATCTCCGAGTCGAATCCGCAATAGTCCGTGCAGCACGAGGTCGCCAACGACCGAATCACGCTTCGCATAAACCTCAAAGGGTCCAAGGACACTCGAACTGAATTTAATCAGATTTACACTTCGCAGGGTTTCAGGTGAGGCTTCTCTCCTTATCGGCGCATTTATCGGATCGCTGATCACAGCCACCGTCATCGCGGGAGCCCCCGTTTATCTGCGCACTCTCGAACGCGCTGGTGTCGAAGACACGATAGATGCAACCGCCAGCACTTATCGTCACCTGCAAATATCAACTCGCTGGCTCCCGCTGGAACGACAAAAATCTATCGATGCGAACGAAGTTATTGATGCCGCAGTAAATGAACATCTCTTGGGGGCGGTGACTGGCGACACGGCGCTCATCAAGACACGCAGGGCCCACTGGGGCAAAGAGGGTGAAGGGTTGCGTCGTAACAACGAGGCTTCTCGCGCGATGTTTCTCTCAATGACCGGCGTGAACGACCGGATCGTCTACATCACTGGGCAAGCGCCTTCAAACCGAGTGACCTACTCTGAAGGCGTCGCGACCGTTGAAGCCGCACTCATATGGGATCGCGCCTCGCGATTCGATATCCGTATCGGCGATGTGATCGAAACGGTGCCTGAGGTGAGGGGCATCGGTTTGGTCAAAGCACAAATAACCGGCATCTTCACGATCTCGAACCCGTCTGACGATTTCTGGGTGGGGCTATCAGATCCGATAATGCGACCCCAAGCGATCGTCGAAGGCCGCGAGAACCCGATCGTCATGGTTGTTCATCCGTCAATCATGTTGGATACGATCGCTGAGGCCAACGCGGGTCTTCCTGCAGATTTCAGTTGGCACCTGTTCGTCGACAGCGAATACTTCAGGGAATTGTCCCTGAATGAATCGATCACCAAGCTGGCAGATTTTGAGGACCGCATCAGTATCGACATTACGCGTGCCGACGTGCTAACGGTTCTCGAATCGCGTCTGCAATCGTTGCAGCGCAGGATGCTGTTCGCTCGCATTCCGATGTTGCTGCTGGCCGCCCTCGCCATCACGGCCATCGCGTATTACCTTTTCATGGTTGCTGGCATCATAGCCCGCCGGCGCGCCAGCGAGACGTCGATGTTGCGAAGCCGAGGCATCACGGTGGTTCAAGTCATACGTTCGTACGCCATTGAGAGTCTCATAATCGCCGGATTACCGGCTTTGATAGCACCCCTCATCGGCATGGGGCTAGTCGCGGCTTTAGGACTCCTCCCTGCATACCGAAGCGTAACGGACTCGATGTTCCTGAGCGTCGAGTTCGTCTGGCAGTCCTGGATCTGGTCGGTCGCTGCAGGATTGGCAGTGTTCGCTATTCTGCTGTTGCCTGCGATCTTGGGCACACGCCGAGGAATTATCGACCAGTACCAGTCCGAAGCCCGTCCCGAGCAGCCGCCGTTCTTCCAACGCTACTATCTGGACATCATCTTCCTCGCGATTGGTTCTTTGATTTGGTGGGAACTGACCACTCGAGGTACCGTTGTGGCGTCAACCCGAGAGGGCGAGAACTCCGCGGACATCACGTTATTGTTCTCCCCGGCCATATTCTTGCTCGTAGTTGCACTCCTGTTAATGCGATTGTTCCCGATACTGGCGCAGATCATCGCCGCGATCGGCTCACGACTCACCTCCGCCGAAGTGACGCTCGGGCTATGGAGAGTGCGGCGAAGTCCGTATTGGTACGTCTGGCCAGTGTTACTGCTAGTGCTTGTGTCCGGGCTAGGCGTCGTCTCCGGCACATTGGCATCGACGCTTGCAAGAAGCACTGAGGAACAGATCTTTTACGAATCGGGCGCCGATTTCCGATTCTCTCCCAATACCCCGCCTTCAACCGAGACCGTCGAATCGACCAGAAATATCGAAGGCGTCATCAACGCTACACCCGCCTTCAGAGCTTCCGGACGGTTCGGCACGACATCCTTGGGCTTTCCATTCAACCTCTTGGCGGTCGACTCCCATCTCTTCGCAGAAACCGCTTGGTTTCGCGATGATTTTGCTGAAACCGGGTTCCAAGAACTGACATCCAAGATCGCGGTTGAAGTGAAACCCGAACCGATCTACCTGCCTAGCGATACCGTGAAGTTAGGGGCGTGGGCAAGGACCGAGCCGCGTGTTGAAAACCTCTTCTTGTGGTTTGTCATCAAGGACGCTAAAGGGCGATCTCGCACTATCACACTCGGGCAAATCGAGAGCGAGTGGAAACTCCAAACGGCAGACATATCGAGCCCATTCGTCGAACCCGCGGAGTTGGTCTCGGTGCAGACATTCATGCAGGCAGGTCCAGATGGCGCGGTGCCCACGGTCGCGTATATAGACGATGTTTACGCAGAAAACAGTCGCGGAGAACGA
>JAAXHR010000020.1:1332-5710 GCA_012270805.1 Dehalococcoidia bacterium | reverse complement strand
GGCAACGACCAGGGCGTTCGAGGAATCTACCGCACCGCAACTGGTGAGCCGTTGCCGGTTATCGCCAGCGACGCTTTCATGTTCGAAACGAATACGGCTATCGGTTCGCAATTCATCGTCCAGATCAACGGCGGTTACGTGCCTGTCGAAATAGTCGACCAAGTCACATATTTCCCGACATTGGATCCGGGTCGAGCTCCGTTCCTGGTGGCAAACGTCGATTCGACGATCGATTTCCTAGAACTGCGCGGTTTGACCGCCCAGCGCCCCAACGAGTTGTTCGTCGACATTGATGAAGACATGCACGACTCGGTGTTGTTAGAGCTGCGGCAAGTTTTGGGATTCACCACCTATACGGATCGCGCGAGGTTGCTTGAAGACTCTTCCGTCGATCCGTTGGTCGTCGCTGGATGGCGAGGTATAAGCGTTGTATCTATCTTGATGGCTGGTGTCGCCGCCGCATTCGGTTACATGACATATCTCGCAGCGCACGCATTCAGGACCCGCCGGGAATCGGCGCTTTTGTCAAGCATGGGCATGAAGGCGTCATCGTTCGGACGATTGGTACTGATCGAACACGCGATGGTGGCGGTTCTCGGCATCGGCATCGGCATCGCGAGCGGTGTTTACGTGAGTCGGCTAGCAGTGAGTAGTCTCACCTTTACCCAGACTGGTGGCGAACTGCTTCCACCGTTCATCATGCAAACCAACTGGGTACCCGTTGGAATACTAGCCGCCGTGATTTTCGGCGCTACATTGGTTGCCGTAATCAGCATCGTGCGACAGTTCAAATCCTTGCCGATCCACGAGTTGACCAGAGACACGAACTAGAGACCGAGATGCGTAGCACGATACAACTCATGCTCAAACGGACGATCGCCAACTGGCGATTGTTGTCCGCCGTCATCATCGGTTCGATACTCGCCGGCACGATCATGTCCGCGACTGTCGTCTACTTCGAATCGTTGCGAGACATCGCATTGCAGAAGGAGTTGGCCGACCAGAACCCTGCCGATCTGGACATATTGATCGAAGCCGACCAAACTCCGATCAACAACGAGACGCATGCTGAACTCACTTCATCCATGGAATCGCTTCTGCTTGCGCGCGTCGGTAAATTCACAACCGACTATCAGCGTGCTATGCGTAGCTGGACGTTCTTCGTGGACGAACCCCCGGAGCTGGTGCCTTTGGGCGAGTGCCCATGCCGACCCACCGTCGCTGAACCAGACTCGTTCAACCAGAATGACGAGCCGCTGATCGAGTGCGATTGCCGCCGCATCCAATGTATGACAGTGCCGGACAAACCAAACATCATAGATGTCGTTGCCGGCCGAGAGCCAGAGATCAATGCCGAGCCATCTGCCGGTTCCGATCTGACCGTGGAAGCCCTGCTCGACGAGGACACCGCTGAAGAGTTCGGGTTGAAAATCGGCGACGTGATCCCGGCTCGTCCGCACTGGGACGAGGAACGAATCAACGTCAACATCCGACTCACCGGACTCTATCAACGGAACCATCCAGAAAGCCCAGAGTGGCGGATCTTTGACCAAGCATTTGGATCCCGTAGCAACACCTTGCAGATCGCCCAGTTCGTGCTGCCGCAACAAACGATGCTGGAAGTCATGGGGATCTACTTCCCAAACATGGGAGCCGAGTACGCCTGGTTCCTAGACGTTGAACCAACGTCTATACACGCCACTGACACTCAACTCATACGGCAGACGCTCGAGATCACTGAGAATGAGCTCCGCTCCCAAGTCGACGGTTTCGTGTTGGACACCGAACTCGACAAGACGCTTTTGCGTTACGAAATCGAATTATTCTTCAACCGCTTGCCGATGTTCATCGTGCTGATCCTCATCGTATTGGTGGTCGTTTACTACACCGCCACGCTCGCCGGGCTGCTTATCGAAGCGCAATCAGCCGATGTCGCATTGTTAAGAGGACGGGGGACTACATCTCGACAATTGCTGTTTATGTTCGCCGTCGAAACAGTCATAATCGCTGCATTTGCGATCGTCTGTGGTCCGTTCCTCGCGACGTGGGGAGTTTCGTTCCTAGGCACGTTGCCGTTCTTCGGAGAGTTGAACGCAGGTGAGGCGCTACCGGTTAACCTCACCCGCAACGTCTACACCATGGCCGCCATCGGATCGGTCATGATCATGATCGCACTCATGATTCCGGCGATGCGCGTAACGCGCCAAGGCGTTGTCGCTGAGCGCGCAGGCCGGGCAAGACCGCAAAGACTCGCATTCATCCAGCGCTACTACTTGGACCTCGGATTCTTGGCAGTGGTGCTGTTCCTCTTCTGGCAACTGACGCGTCAAGGATCGTTCGTCGCTTCAGACATCTTTGGTGAAACAACCGTCAACCAAGTCATTCTAGCCGTCCCAGCTCTGTTCCTGGTAGCAGCGGGTGTCGTGCTGCTCCGCATCTTCCCGTTGGCGATGGACCTTCTTGGGAGGCTACTCACGACTCCCTTAGTCTCTAGGATCGTCTCTCCCGCCGTGGTTCTTGGCATCTGGCAGATGGCGCGCAACCCCGCTCACTACTCCAGAGTGTCGCTGCTTCTGATACTCACTGCGGGCCTAGGGGTGTTCGCCGCCAGCTTCGCGGCGACGTTGGAGCGCAGCGCCCGGGACCAAGTGCTCTATGACACCGGTGGCGACATCCGGGTGCCGGGTATCTCGAACCGCCCCGGTGGCCGTTCCTTCAATCTCGAAGAAGACTTGCAGGATGTTAGAGGGGTAGATGAAGCCACCACTATCTATCGGTTGCGCGGCTCGATAACCGCGGGGTTCAATTTCGATCAGTTCACAGTTTTGGCTATCGATCCCGGCGAAATCGGCGATGTCGCGTGGCACCGGCGCGATTTCACTCGAGATGGTTACGACTCAACGTTTCAAGCCATCGCCTTCGAATCAGATGAAGGCATCCCGTTGCCCGAGGACGCTCGATTCCTGACCGCGCGCGTCAAACCATTGTTCCCAATGCCCGATGTGAGATTCGTCGCCCGGTTGAGTGACGCCAACAATCGTTTCTACAGCATCGACTTGGGTGTGTTGCTGCCCGAGGCTCGCTCGAGGCAACGATTCCCATGCGCCCTTGAATATGCTGACCCGGAAAACGACGAGTTGCCGTTGCCCTCATGGTGTCGCATCGGAGCATCTGTGCAACCTGCACCATTTGGCAGGGAACGCGTCTTGCTGCCCATCGGCCCGTTGAGGCTGCACTCGATCGGTGTCTCTACGTTCGACGGCGCGCTAAGAAACGGTGCGGTCGACATCGACGACATCTCAACCGTCAGCAACGATGGCACCAAGATGTATCGCCTTGAGTTCTTCGACGGAGAATCTAATTACAACTGGAATCTGATGCGCCCAACCGCAGAAGCGTTCGCAGATACTTTCGACCCTTCGCCCCTACCTGCCGACGAGGCCGAGAATCCAGGCATTATGAGATTGCGTTGGGGAACGGGACAGCTGAACGAGTTCCGCGGTATTTCGTCAGGAAGCACGATCGAAAACATTCCCGTGTTAGCGAGCGAATCGCTGCTTGACAAGATCGGTGCCAAGGTAGGGGAGACGCTTGAGGTGTCGATCGACAACGAGCGCACATCCATTGATCTGGTTGGGACCATAGACTACTTCCCGACGCTTAATCCCGAGGAAAGCAGCTTTGTCATCATGGATTTCGATGCTGCTCACAATTTGGTCAACTCTCGCCGTCACACTGGTGAACGCGTTCCGAACGAGGCATGGATCAAGACCGAAGCCGGCACGCCCTCCATCGAGCAGTTGGAGATCATGAAAGATGAAGCCGAAGGTGCTCGATTGCGATACTCCGCCACATCGTCGGTGGAGCGGAACTTGGAACTTCTCCGGCTGAGGTCGGGGCCAGTTAGCGACCGTTTGTCCCTCCTCGCTGGCGTTAGTGTCGATCCTCTCGTATCTGAAGGTTGGAGAGCGTTGCTGGGTGTCGCGTTTGTCACGGTCTTGATCGTGAGCGCAATCGGTTTCGTGGTACACACGCGAGTCGCGTTCCGCCGCCGCCTCACCGAGTTCGGGCTCTTACGGACAATCGGCCTGTCGATGCGCCAACTCCTGATGCTGATCCTGCTCGAACAACTCATCGTCATCGGCGTCGCAGTGGCTATTGGAATCTTCATGGGCACCCGATTGGGCGACACGATCATCCCGTATCTAGCCCGATCCGGGCAAGATGCCAACGTAGTCCCACCGATGACTCTTGAAATATACTGGACTGGGTTCGCGACGACCTTCGGGTTACTCGCCGTCGTGTTTGCAGTGGTCATCGCAATCAGCCTCATTTCCGTCTACCGCATGGCCATACATCGAGTGATGCGCATAGGAGA